>JBDUCM010000006.1:0-72019 GCA_040003455.1 bacterium | reverse complement strand
ACGTGGGCCACATCATGGTCACCGATGTAGATGCGCCCCTGATCCGGCGAGTAGAGACGTTGCACCAGCGACGCGATGGTGCTCTTGCCAGAACCGCTCTCGCCAACGAGCGCTG
This sequence comes from bacterium, assembly GCA_040003455.1. Classification (GTDB taxonomy): domain Bacteria; phylum Gemmatimonadota; class Gemmatimonadetes; order Gemmatimonadales; family Gemmatimonadaceae; genus AG11. The sequence goes on along the minus strand of JBDUCM010000006.1, from coordinate 71,904 downwards.
TGATCTCTCCACGCGCGCAGGTGAACGACACTCCGGCAAGCGCCGGCGCACGAGCACCATAGCGGAAGTGCACGTCGTCCACCCGCACGCTGCCGGCATCGTTGCGACACAGGGGAATGGGGCTCGTGCGCTCTTCCACGTCGAGCTCCATGATCTCGAACAGGCGATCCCCCGCAACGCGCGCCTCCTGCACCGCTCGGCCAAAGCTCACGAGTGATAACACGGGCCCGGTGAGGAAGCCGAGCAGCGCGTAGCACGACATCAGCTCGCCTGCTGACAGTTGCTGCGCGAGCGCACGGGATGTGCCGAGCCACAAGAGGCCGATAGTGCCAAGACGGCTGATGAGTTGTCCGGCGCTGCTGAGCCAGATGCCTGTGCGTGCCGATTGGGCGACGGTGCGGAACAGGCGGACAAAACGCGCCTCCGTGCGCAGGTTCTCGTGTTCCTCGAGACCGAAGCGCTTGACTGTGCCCATGGCCGAGAGTGATTCAACGAGTTGCGATTCCAGTGCTGCGCTTCGTTCCATCAGTACGCGTTGCTGCCGCCGGTTGACCCGCGAGCCGGTGGCGTAGAGCGCGGCGTACAGTGGGAGTAGTGACAGGGTGAACGCGGCCAGTCGCCAATCGTAGCTGAACATCATGGCCGACGATGCAACCACCACGAGTACGTTCGCGCCCGCGTCCACCACAACATCGCCGATGAATGCGCGAATCTTCACCGCATCGGTGACGCGGGACGTAAGCTCGCCCACACGCATCCGGTCGAAGAAGGCTTGTGGCAGGCGGAGCAAATGGTTGTAGTAGCCAAGTATGAGGGCAGAGTCGATGTGCTGGCCTACGTTGAGCATCAGCACGGAACGCAGTGCGCCAATGAGTGTCTGGGCCAGCACGATAGCGATCATGGCCACGCTCATCACGCGCAACGTGCCTTGTTGTCCGTCGGCGAGCACGGAATCCACGATCTGTTGTACGTAGATGGAGGTGGCGAGGCCGAGGAGTGTGTACACCAACGCGCCGAGCAGCGCCTGGGACAGCGCGTGGCGATGCGGTCGTACGAGTTGCCACACACGATCACGCCGTCGCAGCGAACCCTGATCAGCCTCGGCCTCGACGGCCGCTGGCGCAAGTAGCAGCAGGGCGCCGCTCCAGCGCGCGTCGAAGGTAGAACGCGGTTCGGTTTTGCGTTCCCCTCCGTTGGGGTCCATCAGGCGAACTTTTGCCGAGTCGGCGCGCTCGAGCACGATGAAGTGTTGAGCGCCGGACTGGAGTTTCACGTGGGCAACTGCGGGCATGGGCGCGCGTACCAATGATTCCGGTGTGGCGCGTACGGCCTTCGCCGAATAGCCGATGTGTCGCGCGGCCCGTGCGAGGCCCAGCAGCGACGTTCCCGTTTGATCGGTTTGCGCGTGCTGGCGTAGACGCGCGATGGATACCGTTTGCCGGTGGTGGCGGGCAATGCTGGCGAGGCAGGCGACGCCACAGTCGCTGGCGTCGTGCTGCTTCACCGTTGGAACGCGTCGCATGAATGGCGAGATCATTGTGACGTAGTGCGCGCGTCGCCGCCTGATGGATCGAACCATTCACCCGCACGCCGGCGAGCGAGGTCCATCAGGCGGGTGTTGCCGAGTGTGAAGTGCACCTGGCAACGGAGCCCTTTTCCGAGCCGGACCGTTGTTCCGTTGGGCCGATGCAACTCCGCGCGCACGGGTTGTACCCGCACGCGGAAGACCGCGTGTCCGTCGCTTACTGTATAGTCGCTCGCTACGGCGGTGACCGTGGCGTTGACCGCGCCCCATTCCTGCACGTTGTATCCCTCGATGACGAGGCGCGCCGGCATGCCGGTGTGCAGGAATGTCACGTCGCGCGGAGGAACAAGGACGTCGGCCACCAGGGCGCCGTCCGGGGATATGGTTGCAATGGCGTCGCCGGCGCGTACTACGCTGCCAGCGCTCAGTGCCATGATGTCTTCTACCGTGCCGTTCACCGGCGCCACCACGTGCCGAGTGGTTTGGTCGCTGGCGCGGGTGGCGAGGTCGCGTTGGAGGTTCGTCACCTGTTGCTCCGCATCGGCCGCGTCATCGGCCCACACAGCTCGGCGGCGTTCGAACGCGAGCATTCGGACTTCGCGCGCGCGGGCGACATCAAACTCCGCCGACTCCAGTTCTGACGGGACAGCAAAGCCTCGGCGCCCAAGTTCCTTGAGCCGGTCGCGCGTGCGTTCGGTGCGCAGCACGTCGATGGAGGATTGTCGCCATTCTACTTCTGCTTGGCCGAGTGATGTTCGGCTTTGTTCCAGGTGGAGCGTGGTGCTCGAACTGTCGCCGGGTGTGAGATGCAGCAGTGCGCGCAGGTCCGAGCGGCGCGCACGTTGTTGATCGAGCGTGGACTGTGTTGCGAGGCGGATGTGGTTGGCGGCGTCAGTGGCGAGGACGACGAGGGTGTCGCCGGCGGTAACGTGCTGGCCTGTGTGGGAGAGCACGCGGTCCACCAGCCCGTCGGAGAGGGTGCGGAGCGTTTGTCGTTCTACGACTGGCACCAGGGTGCCTGTCGCACGGACAGTGATGTCGGTGCGTGTGGTGGCTGCCGCAACCAGGCCCATGATGGTGAGCGTGAGTACGGTGAACTGCAGACGCGCGGTGCCTGTGCCGTGGGAGGCGAGCAGTGCTTCGAGCGTATCGTGCGGATTGATGGCGGCGATGTGGGGCATGTGGGGCATTGGTGCACAACTGGTGTGATGACTGTGCTCTCTTGACCACCGGAGCTGCGCAACGCTGTGCAACGCCGTGCACAGTGTTGCACAGCTCCGGTGTTCGTTGAGCGCCGACGTTACAGCTGGCCCGTGATGAACTTGTAGTCGAGGATGAGCGCCTGCTTGGTGCACTCCACCGAGTAGCCCCAGAGCCAGCCCAGCGCGTACGCGAGGTCGCCGCTGCCTTCCCCGCCCACAACCTTTGTCTGTTCGTCGTCCGTGAGTGCGTTGAATTCCGCACCGTTGCGATTGTTGTTCATTGGTAAGCCTCTCGATGTTAGGACGTCGCAGCGGAGGTCGGCGAGCACGTCTCGCCGGTGGCTGCGGTAACTGGCCTCGCACCTTCTCTCTATTCGCGGAACACGAGGGACAGTTTCGCGGAGGGGCCTGGTAGTCGCGTCACCGTCTGATTGCGTGTTGCATCGATTGGCCGCAACGCACAACGCCCCCGTGAACCGAAGTTCACGAGGGCGTTGTGTCGTGGTTTTGTTTTCTTGCTGCCGAGCTGTGTTACCGGCCTACCGTTCTACCGGGAGGTCAGAAGCTGTAGCGCAGCGACAGTTGCATCGTGTACAGCGACGAGATGTTGTTCGAGGAGAACGCCTGTAGCGTCTGGTCGAACGTGTAGATGCCCTGGGCCGACGGGCTGTTGTTGGTTACGCCGGACGGCAGCGCGTTGCCTGTGTGCGTGAGCAGAATCGTGGCGCTGCAGATCTGGCCGCACGTGGCGCCCTGATCCGAGAACGCCTGCTTGCCCCAGTTCTTGTTCAGCAGGTTGCCGAAGTTGATCACGTCGAAGCGGAGCTGGAGGTTCTCCAGCGACTTGACGCCGACTTTGCCGAGCGCCTGCGAGATGGACAGATCGACTTCGTTGACCCACGGGTTGCGGCAGGCGTTGCGGGTGAGGATGGTGCCGCGTGCCTTGTTGAGGCAGTCCGTGCCACCGATGAAGTTCTCGAACGCCTGCGCCATCTTGAGCGCGTTGTCCTTTGTTGCGGTCACGGGGCTGTTGTATCCCGTGAACAGCATCTCGGACGGATCCAGTGCGCTCTTCGGCACGTAGACCAGGTCATTCTGCGTCTGTCCGTCGCCGTTGGCATCGCCCGAACCACTGGTCGTGCCCGCGCCGTACACGTAGTCGTACGGTGCGCCGGAGTTGCCGGTGTAGATGACCGACACATCGGTGAATGACGGGAAGTGGTACGAACCCGTGGCGATGAGGCGGTGCGGCTGGTCGTACTTGGAACGACCGACCGACAGGTCATCAAGACGACCGCTGACATCACGCTGGTAGCGGTAGTTCGAACCGGCCGTGCTGCTCGTGACCGATACCACGTCCTTGGCTTCCTGGTGCGTGTACGAAACCGAGCCGTCGAAGTTGGTGGTGAATGACTTCTGGAGTTGGCCCGTGACGCTCCACGTGTAGTCGCCCGAGGAGTTGGTGAGGTCGAGCACCTGCTGGCGCGCCGTATTTTGCTTGATGGTGGCCGTAGCGCCGGCGGGCGTGAGCGTGCCGTAGAGGACGCGGCCGTTACGATCCGTGCCTTGCGGGCCGGCGAGCGCGAGGTTCTGGTAGAACGCGTTGTTCTGCGAGCGCGAGTACAGTCCCTCAACGGTGCTGATCACGCCGTTGGAGAAACGGTGATCGTAACCGCCGGTGGCCTTGAGGTACTTCGGGTTCTTGAAGTCGGGATCGATGGTGTTCACGGCCGCGCTGGCCGCGGGACCCGAGATGGCCGCACCCGGTGCAACGGTGCCGTTGGGGCGTACGCCATCGAGGCACTTGAGCGGCGGCGCGGCGGCGTTCGCTGCATTGAAGGCAGGAACACCCAGCGCCGTGGTGGTGGTGTTGGTGACCGCGGTGCCGGAACAGCTGATGGCAGAGAAGCCGCTCAGCCCCGAGTTGCCGAAGGCATTGGAGAGATACACGAACGGGGCCGGCCCGGTGAACGAACCCACACCTCCGCGAAGCTGATTCTTCTGGTCACCCGTTACGTCCCAGTTGAAACCGAAGCGCGGGGAGATCTGCATGTTGTGCGGGACGTTGCTCGTCTCGCGATTGTAGTCCGTCAGCACTTCCGCATTGAGCGGCGGCGTGCTGTTGAACACCGGCTTGTCGAAGCGAATGCCGACATTCACGGCGAGTGTCGGCGTAACCTGCCACGCATCGGAGACATAGCCGGCGTATGTGGCGGCGTTGATCGTCGCCAGGCCGTTGGCCGGATCGGTGGGCGCCGGGGAGCTCACGGCATAGGCGGACGCGACACCCTTGGCCAGCGAATCGAGGTTCGCGAAGGTCCAGGCGCCGAGTGAGTTCTGTGCGAACAGGTTGATGGAGCGATAGTAGAGCGCCTTGCCGCCAAAGGTGATAGCGTGCGAGCCAATCGGAATGGTGAGATTGTCCGTGAACTCGAAGGTGCGCTGGTCGAGCGAGTTGCCTTGCGACGACGCTTCGGTGCCGGCGAGGAAGTTGGCGGTCTGCGCCGCGTTGTCCGTACGGACGATGCCTTTGATGGTGACCTGCGGGAACTTCGACGGAACGGTGCGGAAATCGGAGATGGTGGCGTAGTTGGCGAGGAACTCGTTATACACACCACTCGACATGTTCGTGAGGAACTCGGCTACCACGCTGTTGGACTTGTTGCTCAACTCGTACTTGTTGGACGTCAGGCCAAAGTTGGGATTGGGGTTGGTTGACAGTCCGCGGCTGAACACTGTGTTGTCAGCGGCCGCGTAGTTGTCGCGCAGCACGAGACGGGTGTTGTACGGGAGGTACGCGTCGAAGCGGAGGAAACCGTTACGGTTGGGGTTCTTCTTCTGCACCAGCGCGCCTGTACCTGCATCCTCCAGGCCGAAGCCCTTGAGCAGGGTCGAGGCCTGATCGATCTGCGTCTGTGAGACGTACTGGTCGGATGCGCCGATGTACGAACCGGTGGCGGGCAGTTCCTTGCGCTGGAGTTCACCGCTGGCAAAGAAGTAGAGCTTGTCCGTGAGCAGCGGACCGCCCAGCGAGCCGCTGTAGTGCTGCTGGTTGAAGTTGGTGTTCACCGGCGCCGTGCGGCTGAAATTCTGGTTGCGCGTATCGGTGTAGAACGTGCCGTGGAAGTCGTTGGTGCCGCTCTTCGTGACCGCGTTGATGAGCAGGCCGCCGAAGTTGCCCTGGCGAACATCGAAGGGCGACAGCAGCACCTGGTATTCCTTCACGGCATCAAGCGGAATGGACTTGGCGTTGGCCGAGGCGCCGGGTTGGCCGGTGGTGCCGATTCCAAAGACGTCGCTGGACTGTGCACCGTCAATCTGGATGGAGTTCTGGCGCAGATTCACGCCGCCGCCGGACAGGAACCCGGTGGTGGTGGACACCTGCGGCACGAGCTGAACAAAGTCGGAGAAGTTGCGATTGAGCGTGGGCAGGCGGCGCAGCGCTGAATCCGAAATCGTGGTGGAGGTGCCGCTCTTGGAGGCGTTGATCACCGCGTCAGTAGCCGTGGCGGTGATGGACACTTCGCCGAGGACGGCGGCTTCACGCGTGAGGCGGATGTCTTCGCGACGCGTCTGGCCGAGCGTGATGACGATGCCGGCACGGTTCAGCGGCGCGTAGCCGATGCGGCGCACGGTGAGCGTGTAGTTGGAACCCGGCTCGATGCCCTGGATGAAGAACTGGCCGTTGGCGCGGGTGGTGGTGCCCACGTTGTAGCCCGTCTGGGAGTTGCGCAGTTGGATTTGCGCCGATTCGATGAGCAGCCCAGTGGCGTCAGTAACCGCGCCGGTGAGTCCACCGGTAGTGGTTCCCTGTGCGAATATTTGTGAGGACGGAACGAAAAGAAGCGCAGCAACGGCGACAGCGCCGAATAGCGATCGAATTCTCTGCATGAAGGCTCTCTGGAAGGCTAAAGGAGGGTGCCAAAAGCTAGGCTATCGGAGCCATGCGGAGCAATAGAGACGCGTAACCGCTGAGTCACAGGCACCTCGTCTGCGTTGCGCGAACGCTATTGCTCATCGGGGGCGGCACGCGAAGCGCCGGCCAGATCAACTGTGGACCTCGCGATGGTTCTCCGCGGTCACCGCGCAAAGTGGGACGAAACGTCCTACTGTGGGACGGACCGGGCGCCAATGTGGGCTGTTATGACGCTCTTGATGCCGCCACGGATGTTGAAGTCGCCCACAACTTCCATCCATATGGGCTTTACCACTGTGGACAGGTCGTCGAGGATCCGGTTGACCGCGCGTTCATAGAAGATGCCGTCATTGCGGAAACTCCACAGGTAAAGCTTCAGGCTCTTGAGCTCCACGCAGACGTCGCCAGGGACGTAGTTGATGTGCATGGTCGCAAAGTCCGGCGCGCCACCTTCCAGCTGTTTCAACTCGGCAGCATCGGTTTCGATTCCGCCCAGCGGGCAGAGCGACGTGAACTCCGGGCATTCCATGGCGATGAGGTACTCGCGGCCCGGGTAGGGATTGGGAAACGTTTCGAGCAGGTCTGGTCGTGGCATCCGCGAAGAATGCACCTGGGTGCAATCTTTACTCAAGTCACTCTGGCGCTGGACCGAGATTGTATCGTATGTTGCTGAAGTGCCGGTCCCCTCTGGGCCGGCCGTTGCCGCCGGGAGAACGGCCTGGCGGTACTGCCCCCTGGCAAGTCCAGGGGGCTCTTTTTTTGTGTGGGCGGGGCGGGAACTGCTACGCTCGCTTGTGCTTGCGGCTGCTCGCGCTTGCTACCCTTCGCCGCGCAGCCGCTTCGCCATCTCGTCCAGCACAGCCCGCTCGTCCAGCGACAGGCTCTCCAACCCCGTCAGCGAGATCTTGTCGAGCACGCGGTCCAGCTCTGCGGCGCGCGTCTCCAGGGGGTTTCGTACAGGCGTAACCAGCGCGCGACCCGACGGGCGCTTCTGGGCGGCAACAGCATTGCTCTTGGCCACGATCTCATCCACTTCGTCGCGCTGCGCGCGTGCCCTGGGCAGCGTGCGCGGAATGGCGCGCGGAGGACTCTCGTCGTGATAGTCCGGCGCCGGTGAGATTCGCTGGCGTAGACGGTCCAGGCTCGCAGCGGGTGGCGTATGGAAGTACAGCCAGCCAAAGGCAAGCCCGCCAACATGGGCGAGGTACGCCACGCGCTCGCCACCGGCAATCACATCGCCCGCGCCAATTACGCCCACCGCGAGATTGGCGGCGAGCAGGAGCAGCACGAGCGTCCAGGCCCGCATGGGCAGCACGCCAAACACCGCAATCTCCTCACGTGGCCACTGCTGGAGATAGGCGAACATCACGCCGAACACCGCGGCCGAGGCCCCTACGAGCAGACCCATGCGGACAAACACAAGGTGGGCGATGGCTCCGCCCAGTCCGCACCATAGATAGTAGAGGGAGAACGCTCGGGTCCCCATCATGGCCTCAAGCCGTGGCCCGAAGGTGACGAGGGCGTACATGTTCAGCATCAGGTGCCAGATGCCGAAGTGCACGAACATGTAGGTGAGCGCCTGCCAGAGCGTGTGCTGAAGCGCGCCGTCGCGGAAGCCGAGTACGTCGAACGAGTCCGCCTTGCTCACCAGTGTCCACTGGAGAAACAGCATGGCGACGTTGATGGCGAGCAACACCTGAACGCCTCGAGTAAATCGAGGCGTGTCGTGCTCATCGTATTGAATGGGGATCGCCATCGGACGAATGCTGCGACGCAGCTGCTGTGCGGTGATGCGCTCGCGTGGGCGCGAGCCGTTCGACTGCCCGTTCTATTTCAACGTACTAACCGGCGACTGTGTTGCGTGTTCCTGCGGCAGGCCATCTGGGCAGCACACGAACATCGGTGTGCACCCGCATGGCCTGCTCCAGCAACATGGTCCAACGACGATCGTGCTCGCCGGCCTGCGCGGCCGTGACGTGCACCACGATCTGGGTACTCTCACTGGCTTCGTGCAGTTGTTCGACGATCCGCAAAAGCGGCGCGTCACTGGTGTTGTCGGCTGGCAGGATGACCACGGCCTGCGCCACCTGTTTGCCCGCCGCCAACCGGACGGATTCAACCACGCGCTGGAGCGCGGCGCTTCCTTCTGTTCCGTCCAGCGTCACCTGCATCAACGCCAGCTTGGACAACAGCCGGTCCAATGCTGCCGGATGCTGGCCGTCGTGATCGAGCATCACGGGAATGCCTGGAGGCTGACTGAGCGCAGCGTTGAGGAATTCCTCCTCTATCAACGCATCTCGGCCCGTAATGGCGACGGAGTGATAGCGTGAGCGCGCCGAGAGCTTGACGAGCTCACCACGAAGCGCGTCCGCGGAATAGATCGTCGCGGTTTCCGCCTCGCCGGCAAAGCGGACGAACAGCTGCCGCCGGCCAGCCCACGGGCCAATGGTCTGGATTCCGGCGGGAATACCGGCGAGTGCCGCACTCAGGCTTGGCAGCCTGCCCTGTCGTGACGTCATAGTTCTGCCTGGGAGTTCATCGGCGCGACCGCCAGAAGCGCGATCCGTTCGCATAGATCAGGAAAGGTAATTCCCGCGGCCAGTGCTGCCTGTGGCACCAGGCTCGTGGCGGTCATCCCGGGAAGGGTATTCGCCTCAAGGCAATAGAACTCCCCGGCCGCATTCATCCGGAAGTCGATGCGCGCACATCCACTCAACTTGAGCGCCACGAAGGCCAGCCGCGCCTGCTGCTGCACGTCTGTCGCCTCGTCCTCGCTCAGCGCGGCGGGAAAGGTCTCCACCGCCATTCCTGGCGTGTACTTGCACTCGTAATCGTAGATCTCCTTCTTCGCGATGATCTCCCCCACGGGCAGTGCCTCCCCGCCAAGGATGGCCACGGTGAGCTCGCGGCCCGCGATGAACTGCTCCAGCATCACCTCGTCGTCATGCTTGAACGCCTCGGCAATTGCCGCGGATAGATCCTCCGCGCGCTTCACGACGGACAGTCCAACGGTAGAACCCTGCTTGGACGGCTTGACGATCATCGGCCACCCGAGTTCCCGCGCGGCCTCCGTTCCGCTCGGCGGCCGCTTGGGATTGTTGGCCATCATCCAGTCTGCGGTACGCACGCCATGTGCACGCATGAGATGCTTGGACAGGTCCTTGTCCATGGCCAGGGCGCTGGGCAGGTGTCCGCTGCCCGTGTATGGAACACCGGCCAGATCGAGCAGTGCCTGGATCGTTCCGTCTTCACCGCGGCCACCGTGCAGGGCAAGGAAGGCGACGTCACACTCCCCACGCCGCGGCAGTCGCGCAGCCGTCTCCGCAAGCGACTCGGCGCTCATCCGCGCCAATTCCTCCGGTGTGGGCGGCACCAGCTTCACCACCCCGTCGGCAATGAGCTGGCGCTCGTCGGCTTCAGTGAGCGCGCCTTTCGCCGTGTCCACCGCGTGCACCACGTGGCCCCGGGTGCGCAGGGCTTCGGCAATGCGAAGCCCGGACGCCAGGGACACGTCGCGCTCGGAGGAGGTACCGCCCATCAATACCGTGATTCTCATTGCAGCACGTGAGTGTGGGACCGCGCTATCGGTCTTATCGGCCTATCGGTTCATCAGGTACGCCAACATGTCGCTGCGCGTGACGATGCCGGAAATCTGCCCGTCCACGCGCACCAGCACTGCCGGCGTCGCCTTGGATAGCAGCTTCTGGACCGATTCCACATGCTGCCCCGCTTCCACCACCGGGAAAGGCTCGTCCATGACCTCGCCCACGACCGCGTCCAGGAAACGCGAGCTCTCCAGGCCGCGCTGCGTGAGCGCGTACTCGGTGACGCTGCCAACGCACTCGCCCGCATCGAGCACGGGTAGCTGCGACACGTCATGCAGGCGCATGAGGCCCAGCACCTGTCGCACGAGCTGGCCCGGTACGGCACTCACGAGCGTGGCCGGCGCTCCGGTCACCTTGTGGTCCACCAGGTCACCGAGCGTTACGCGGTCCGGCTCGAGGAGTTGGTTTTCACGCATCCATTCGTCGTTGTACAGCTTGGAGAGATAGCGCTCTCCGGTATCGCACAGGAACGTCACGACGAACGCATCGGGATCGTCGATCTCGCGCGCCCACTGCAACGCCACATGGGTGATCAACCCCGCCGACCCGCCGACGAACAATCCCTCTTCGCGCGTGAGCCGCCGAGCCATCTGGAAGGCGTCCTTGTCGCTTACGGTGCGGTAGTCGTCCACCACGCTGAGGTCGAGCGTGCCAGGCAGCTTGTCCTGCCCGATGCCCTCCACCTTGTATGGCGCACCTTCCATCTTGTTCTTCCCCTGGCTGCGCCATAGCTCCGCGAGGATGGAACCCTGCGGATCGCCGGAGATGATCTTGATTCTCGGGTTCTTTTCCTTGAGATAGCGGCCAACACCCGTGATGGTACCGCCGGTACCCGCCGCCGCGACGAAGTGCGTGATGCGCCCCTCGGACTGCTCCCAGAGTTCGGGCCCCGTGGTGTCGTAGTGCGCTTGCGGGTTGGCCTGATTGTAGAACTGGTTGGCGAGGATGGCGTTGGGCGTCTCCTCCGCGATGCGCTTGGCCATCATCACGTAGTTATCCGGATGATCCGGCGCCACCGCCGTCGGCGTAATGATCACCTCGGCCCCGAAGGCCTTGAGGAGACGCACCTTTTCCTGCGACATCTTGTCGGGCATGGTGAAGATGCACTTGTAGCCCTTCATCGACGCTGCGATCGCGAGCCCGATGCCGGTATTGCCGCTCGTGCCCTCCACGATGGTGCCACCGGGTTTGAGCAGCCCTGAACGCTCCGCGTAGTCGATGATCGGCCCGCCGATGCGGTCCTTCACCGAGCCGCCTGGATTGAAGAAGTCCGCCTTGCCGTACACGGGCGTGCGAATGCCACGTGTCACGCGATTCAGGCGGATGAGTGGCGTCCAGCCGATGGTATCGATGACGCTGTCATAGGGACGAGCGTTGCGCATCATTTCACGAACCCGCGCTTGTTCAGGATGGTGTCGCCCGGAAGCGGACGTGCTTCGGGATGACGGAAATAGACGGGAAAGAGCACTGTTGCGGGCAGGGGGTCACCGCGTAGCCGCGCCGGGACGAACCGCAGTTCTGTGGCGCCCCTCAATGCCGCGGAATCGAGTGCCGGATATCCGCTGGGTTCTTCCACACGCGTGGAATCGGGCTGCACGCGCCCGTCGCGATCCAGGTACAGCCGCAACGTGACGTTGCCCTGGATTCGCCGCGCGTACAGCGGCGCAGGGTACCGGAACGGGACGTCGGTGTTGAGTACTTTGGGCAGTTCATCCGGTTGCGACGTACCCGTGCGAAACGCTTGTGCCATTTTCTGCCGCGAGTCCGTGTCCGTGCACGCCGCCGCGCCGAGCGTCACGAGTGCGAGCCCGGCCGCGAGCGTCATGATATGGATTCTCACGCCCTGGCCTGCTCAGCGAGCTCGGCGAGAAGCTGTAGCGCGGCGAGCGGCGTGAGTGTGTTGACGTCGGTATCACGCAACTGCTGCACAACCTTGTGGCGCTCCGGGGGCACGAAGAGCGCGAGTTGATCCACCGGCTCACGGGTGGGGCGTGGTCGTCGGGCGTTGGCAACGCTTGGAGCAAGCGCCGGCACGAGGTGTTCGGCTTCGCCTTCCAGCAGGGCGAGTACCGTACGTGCGCGCGCAATGACAGGTGCCGGCAGTCCGGCCAATCGTCCCACCTCGATGCCATACGACCGGTCCGCGCCGCCGGGCTGTAGCCGGTGAAGAAAGAGAATCTGGTCGCCGACTTCGCGCACGCCCACGTTATAGTTTCGTACAGCTACTAATTCATCGGCAAGCTGCACCAGCTCGTGATAGTGCGTGGCAAAGATGGTCTTGCAGCCCGTGCGTTCGTGCAGGTGCTCGCTCACGGCCCATGCAATGGACACGCCGTCGTACGTACTCGTGCCGCGGCCAATCTCGTCGAGCAACACGAGGCTGGAGCGTGTGGCGGAATGCAGGATGGCGCTCGTCTCGGCCATCTCCACCATGAACGTGGACTGGCCTCGCACGAGGTTGTCGCTTGCACCAACGCGGGTGAACACGCGATCGCACACGCCGATGGTCGCTGCGCTTGCCGGTACGAAACTCCCCGTTTGCGCCATGAGCACGATCAGCCCCACCTGGCGCAGGATGGTGCTCTTGCCTGCCATGTTCGGCCCGGTGAGGATCACCAGCCGCGCTTCCTCAACCAGGCGCACGTCGTTGGGAATGAACTTGTCGCGCGGCATCATGCGCTCCACCACGGGATGCCGCCCGCTCTCGATCTCCAGATCGAATCCGTCGGTGAGCACAGGGCGCACGTACCCTTCGCGCGCCGCGACATCAGCCAGCGACGCCAGCACATCCAGTTCGGCGATGATGCGCGCAACGCACTGCATGCGCAGGATCTCGCGGCCCACCGATGCACGCAGCGCCTCGAACAGTTCGCGTTCACGCGTCTCGATGCGATCGGCGGCGGTGAGCACCTTCTCTTCGTACTCCTTCAACGCGGGTGTCACGAAACGCTCGGCACCGGTGAGCGTCTGTCGCCGTTGATAGTCCGGCGGAATGCTGCCCTTGTTGGCGTTGGTGACTTCGATGAAGTATCCGAACACGCGATTGAATCCCACCTTCAACGACGGGATGCCCGTGCGTGCGCGCTCTTCTGTCTGGATGGCCGCGATGGCATCCTTGCCGCCGTCGCGTAGTGCACGCAGGTCGTCGAGGTCGGTGTCGATGCCCACAGCAATGGTTGCGTCATCGCCCAACTGCAGGGGCGGACGCTCTACCAGCGTGGCACGCACAGAGGCCGCCATATCGGCGCACGCGTCCCACTGCGTCATCAGCGAACCAACCACGCCAGCGTTATTCAATCGAGCGGCTGCGGACTCCACGTCGGGCAGTCGGCCGAGTGAGGTGCCGAGTGCAGCGAGTTCGCGCGGTGTGGCACGCCCGGCAGCGGCCTTGCTCCCGAGGCGTTCGATGTCGCGCACGCCGTCCAGTGCCGAGCGTAGTGCGTCGCGCGCACCGGCGTCGTTCACGAGTGCGTTCACAGCATCGAGTCGTTGGTCGATGCGCTCGCGGTGGATGAGTGGAGCGAGCAGCCACTGCCGGAGCAGGCGCGTGCCCATGGGCGTCATCGTGCGGTCGAGTACGGCGAGCAACGTGCCCGACGTGTCCGTGCCACGCAGCGACTCGACCAGCTCCAGGTTGCGGCGCGTCATTTCATCCAGCGGCATCACGCCGCCCGCGCGCTCAATGGTTGGGCGCGCGAGCTGCGGCACGCCGGCAGGTTGCATTTCCTTGAGGTAGCGGAGCAATGCGCCCGCTGCGCCAATGGCGGCGCCGTCATCGTGCTCCAGGCCAAGACCATCAAGGCCGCGCACATCGAAATGACGGGCGAGATCATCGCGCGCCATCGATTCGTCGAATTCCCATGCCTCGCGTTCGGTCACGAGTACACCGTCGAGCGCACCTGTGCGGGGCAGGGCTTCCGCCCCACGCGGCATTACCACCTCGCGCGGCGAGAAGCGCGCGAGCGCCGTATCGATCTCCGCGAGTGGTGTGACACTGAGCCGGAATTCCCCCGTGGACACGTCAGCGGCCGCGATGCCTGCCACGCCGTGCGGCGCGACGCTGATGGCGACGACGAAGTTGTTGCGCGCACCGTCGAGCAGTTCGTCGGCGAACGCTACACCAGGCGAGATGGTCTCCACTACTTCGCGGCGCACGATTCCCTTCGCGACCTTCGGGTCTTCCACCTGCTCGCAGATGGCCACGCGATAGCCATGCTGCACCAGGCGACGCAGGTATTCCGGCCCCGCCTTCACGGGCACGCCGGCGAGCGGTACCTCCGCGGCGCCGCCGTTGTTGCGCGAGGTGAGTGTGAGTCCGAGCACGCGCGCTGCGGTCTCGGCATCCTCGAAAAACATCTCGTAGAAGTCACCCATCCGGAAGAAGAGGATGGCGCTCTGGTGTCGCGCCTTGATCTCCCGGTACTGCTGCATGAGCGGTGTCGCTACGGCACCGCTCACGGAGACGTCGCCTCCGCCGGCGGCTCCTCGGTGGTCACGAATCCGATGATGCCACGCGCCTTCAACGATGCGACTTCATCCTGCGCGGCTTGTCGCGTGAGGTAGAAATCCAGGCGCACGCGGAAGGGTTTGGCCGTGCCGCTCACGCGCGCCGCCACGCCTTTTGTCTTGAGCTTGGCCACGAGCTGCTGCGCGTCGGCGAGCGTGCTGTACGCGGCGAGTTGAATGGTGAAGGTGCCACGCGGCTTTGCTGCGACGACGGGGGCGGGCTTTTCTGCGACGGGCTTCTCGACAGCGGGCTTCTCGACGACCGGCTTCTCGACAACGGGCTTCACGGCGGCCTTTACCGGTGCCTTTACAGGTGGCGCGAGCGGTGCTTTCACGGGCTCTGAATCGACCGCAGCTGCCACTGTGGAGTCGGCTGCTTTGGCTACGATCTTTTCAGGTGCAGTCTTGGCGGTTGTCTTTGGCAATGGCTTATCGGCCTTCTTCCCTGCACCGGGAGCAGGCGCGGCGGCCACACGTGTGGCGGGCTTGGCGGGCGGGATGACTGTGTCGCGCGCCGACGGCGCTGGTGTCGTCGTCGCGACATCTGCTGTACAGCGGTTGCTGAAGTAGTCGATCTGGTTGCGCAGCTCCACGTCCGTCGTGGATGACGAGTTGCGTGCCTCCGTGATCATGGAGCAGCCGGTTTTCGTGTCGCGCTGGTCGAACGCCAGACGTGCAGCGGCGAGCGCGGCGACACCACGCGCGGGATTGCCGACCTGATGTTCGCGAACAAACCGCTGAAGATGCTGCAATGCGCCAGCACGATCGCCGCGCGCTTGTTCCAGCTCCACCAGCGCCAGCAAGGCATCATCCGCGTAGAGCGAGACCGGATACTCGACGATGACGCGCCGATAGTCGCGCTCCGCATCAGCGGCGGTTTCCGCCAGTGCGCCGTGCCAGTACAGGGCGTCGCCATACGCCGCGGTTCCTTCGGGAGCCTGCTTCAACAACGAATCCACGATCGCGCGGCCGGCCACTCCATTACCCTCGCTCACCAGCTTGCGTGCCTTGCGGAAGAGCGTGTCGCGTGGCGACGTGGGTGCTGGAGTGGACTGGGCGCTGGCACGCGTGGCGTGTACAGTGCCAAGCCCGGCGAGGAGCGCACCGAAGAGTACGAGACGACGCATGAGTGTTCTGGGAGAGGGCGCGCGATCAGGCCGCGCGTTTTGTGGTGCCGGCGCCGCACAGGGCAAGCACCAGGGACGTGAGGAGCTGTTCATCCGACGACAATTTCGTTTCCTTCAGCGCTTCGTCCGCGAACAGGAGTGCGGCAAGTGCCGCGTCCAGCGACGCCGGCGTCCAGCGATCCACGTAACGCGCCCACGCATTCACGGCTTCGCCCCACGGCCGTCCGGGAAACGCGCCGGTTTCCTTCAGCAGCGACATGAATTCGTTGAACAGGGCGCGTTGCTGTGTGCCACGCGCCCGTGCGGCATCACCGTAGGCCAGCGCCAGGGTCTGTGTCGTCAGGTTCATCACGATGGAGACCGCGCTTGTCTTCGGCTGCTGTAGCACACCGGGAATGAGTGCGAGCGCCGAGGTAGCATCACGCGCGGCCACGGCATCCAGCAGGTCGCCAAGGGTTTCGCCGCGACGAATGCCGACCACCGCCGACACCGCAGCTTCGTTGATCTCACCGTCCGAGAAGCTCGCCAGCTTCTCCAGCTCCACCGCGAGTTGCGCGAGATCATCGCCAACTGCCTCCACCAGCAGCGACACGGCCGCCGGCGCGATGGTCCGCTTCAACACGCTCTCCACGTGGTAGGTGACCCACTTGATCACGCGGTCGCCGGTGAGCGGAGCAAACTCCACTGCCGTGCTGCGCTCCGTCATGCCCTTGTCCGCTTTCACTCCCGTCGGCGACACCAGCAGGAGCACCGTGTCCGACGCGGGCCGCTTGAGGTAGCTGTCGAGGAGTTTGCGCGCGTCTTTCTTCAACTTGTCCGCATCACGGAGCACCACGACGCGACGCGCTGCGAGCATGGGCGGGGTGCTCAACAAGGAATCGAGCGCTTCTGCATCGACGTCGGCGCCGCGGCGTATCTCGAGGTTGAAGTCGCGCGTCGCGGGATCGACGGCAGCGTCGACCAGTTCACGGGTACGGATATCCTTGAGGAAATCGTCGTCCCCGTAGAAGTAGTAGACGGGATCGAATTCGCGCTTTTTCAGCGCGGCATGAAGCGCTTTTTCTCCGGCGGACGCCATGGCCCAAATATACGGCGCTGGGACGGCGTGGGGACGTGGTCTATCTAGTGGCCGACGAAATCGCTGCCCAGTGCGTCGCTGGCAAAGTGATAGGGCGCCTGCTGTGCAACGAACACTGCGGGCCAGAGCGGCATGCCCGCGGGCATGGAGGCGACCATGGCCGGGTTGGTCATGAGCGACGGCATCGGCTCCGGGATGGACGCGACAACGGGCGCCAGCCGAATGGTCTGGTTGCGAGATCCGACAACCGTAACCGCTCCAGCCAAACCGGCTACCGCTAATACGCCGGCAGCAAGGGCGGCATATGTACCAAGGGACAGCGGTCGCCACCGGTCAACCGAAAGATCCGCCTGCGCGTGACCGGCCTGCATGAGCAATCGCTCTGATGCGAGGCGGGCCTGCAATCGTTCGCTGAACGCAGCGGACGGCTGGATGATCGGAAGATTGTGCGCGACCAGCAGCGAGCGACGAACCCTGGTGTCGAGCTGTGCACAGGCGGCGCAGAGGCTCCGATGGAGCGCCATTGCCTCGAGATCCACGCCGCTCAGCGTGTCGTCGATATACGCGTCATGCTTTCGCCGAAACTCCCGACAGTTCATAGGCCCCAGATACAGTGTGGAGTGCCAATTCGCTGCCCTCCGTACCCGACGTACCACGCTCGGTTCCCGGGCCACTCGTTCAGGCCGGGGCAGTTCGGAGAATCAGGTGGCTGGAACGCCGCCCTGCAAGGGGGAACCAAAGCGGCGCCGGAGGAGACCTGTTGGTCCACTCCGGCGCCGCTACCTCTCTCATGAGGCGTCCCTCTCCTCATCCTGCCGTCAGTCCACCCAGGGCTCGATGATCTCCGCAAACGCATTCCGCGCCCGGTTGAGTCGCGATTTCACCGTGCCAAGGTTGCAGTCCGTGATCTCGGCAATTTCCTCGTACGACTTTCCTTCCAGCTCCCGCAGGACGAACACCTGCCGGTGATGCTCCGGTAGCTTGGCGACTGTTTCCGCTACCAGCTCGCGAAGGTGCCGCTTCCGGTACAGGTCATCTGGTCGCGCTGTGGTGTCCTCGAACTGCAATGGGCGATCGTCGTCGTCCCAGTTGCCCTTGATGGTCTGGAAGAGCACGAGCGGGTTCCGCGAACGGTTCCGGAGCTCGTTCTTCGCCAGGTTGGACGCGATGGTATAGGCCCACGTCGAAAACTTCTTCGAGCGGTCGAAGCGATGCAGGTGTCGGTAGACGCGGATGAATACCTCCTGAACGAGGTCCTCCGCCTTCTCGCGATCACCGATCGTGCGATATATGAAGTTGAGGAGCCGGGTCTGATACCGTTCCACGAGTTCCTGGAACGCGCGCTCTTCTCCGCCAAGGAACGACGTGACGATCTCCGCGTCGTCCATCTCGCGAAGTTGTTCGCGTATCGAATGTCCCTGCTGCGCGGCTCGTTTCATTGCGATGTCGGCCATTGTGGTGTCCCCCTAAGCCCTACGAAAGGGTACGCTCCGGCGATTCAAATTCGATCTGTCGTGCCGAGCTCCTTCGGGCCACAGTAAAAGCAGGGGCCATGCCGGATGGAACTTTTTGCGCGTGTTTCGTTAACTCTCTGCAATACAACGCTTTAGCTTGTCGTACGGTCTGGACGCTGTCCGGGGGCTTCCATCTCGGTGTCCACTATTTGAAACGAGATAAAGGAAAGCCCCCCGACAGTGTCCACTTTTGACACATCGGGGGGTGTTCTGGTTGCTGTACACTTGGCATTCGCTACGAAGAGCCCGCTAGGTCTTGAACCCCGCCGCGAACAGAAGGGCCAGCGCGGTCTTGGAGTCGGTGATTTCGCCGGTTCGCACGAGGTCGAGGGCCTCGGACAACCGCATGATCACGAGATCCACGAACTCATCCGCCTCGCGGTTTGGCTCGCCATGCGTCAGCCCCGTGGCCATGAAGAGGTGGATGACCTCGTCCGTGAAGCCAGGGGTGGTAAGGATCGTCGTGAGGGGCTCCAGCTTTTCCGCCGTGCAGCCAGTTTCCTCCTTGAGCTCGCGGGCCGCGCATTCTACCGGCGTCTCGCCTTCGTCCAGGCGGCCAGCCGGGATTTCGTACAGATACCCGCCTGCCGCGTACCGAAACTGGCGCAGTAGCAGGACCTGCGGTTCATCGCCCTTCGGATCGCTGAGGAAGGGAATGATCGCCGATGCACCGGAATGCCTGGCAATGTCGAACTCGTTCACCGTGCCGTCGGGAAACCGAACAAGGTCCCGGTTCAGCGTGATGATCTTTCCCTTGTAGAGTTCCGTGCTCCCGCGCTGCGTGTCAGGGACGTCGCCCTTCTTGCGGGCACGGAGTTCGGCCGCCGTGACGACGCCACTGGTCTTCTTCACGGATGTCATGATGCCATCCCGCTATTTGCCGCGACGATTTCCGGCCGCGTGCCGGTGACCGCTTCGAGCGGTACGGCCACGGCCGCAGGGTCGCCGACGACCACGATGCGCAGTTGCGTCGGGTGCAGGTGCACCTGGGCAGCGCGCAACACGCCGTCGCTCGTTACGGCCCGGACCTTCGACCGGTAGGTATCGAAGAAGTTTTCCTCCAGGGCATGAATCACCATGTTCGCCAGGGCGGCCGCAATAGCGGCTGTCGTTTCGTAGCGGATGGGAAAGACACCGTCGAGGTAACTCGTGGCCAGGGTGAGCTCATCATCGCTGATGGGCGCCTGACGCATGCGTTCGATCTCGTTGAGGATCTCCTGCACCGCGGCGCCAGTGACGTCGCTTTTCACGGCTGTCTGCACCATGAACGGCCCCACACCCCGGCGCCAATCGAACGCGGACGACGCGCCGTAGGTGTAGCCGTGCGCTTCGCGCAGGTTGAGGTTGATGCGCGACGAGAACAGCCCGCCGAGCACGGCATTCATCACCATGGTGTCGAAATAGTCTGGAATATTGCGGCACAGTCCCAGGTGCCCAACCCGCAATTCCGACTGTGGTGCATCGGCCTTGGCGACGATACGGACGAGCGTACCGGGCTGCGCCGCATCGATACCGCTGGCCGCCGGTGGTGGCGTGGTGCCGGTCCAGTCGCCAAACAGTGATTCCGTGAGCGATGTCGCCACGTCCATGGTGATGTCGCCGGCGAAAATCAGCGTGACACCACCAGGCTGATAGCGAGCCGCATAGAACGCCAGTACGTCGTCGCGTGTGAGCCCTCGGACACTGTCCGCGCTACCTCCTTCGGGTGCGGCATACCGGGCCGAATCGGTGTACACCGCCTTGGCAAATTCATCGTCGGCCAGCCCGCGCGGCTCGGCAAGCTGCTGCAACAGGTCGGCGAGTCGTTCTTCCTTGAGCCGTTGTACTTCGCGCTCGGGGAAGGTGGGCGCGCGCAGAAGATCGCGCACAAGCGTGAGCGCATTGGCAATCTGCCCGCTCAGCGACGTGAGCGTTACGGCGGCGACATCCCAGTCGGCAGATGCCTCGACAGACGCGCCAATACGCTCGAAACGATCGGCGAGGGCCGTGCCGTCCATTCCCTGCACGCCTTCCGGAAGCAATCGCGCCGTGAGGGCGGCCACCCCGGCCTTGCCCTGCGGCTCCACGGACGCTCCCGCCTCCACAAGCGCGAGTACCGTTGCGATGGGCAGCTTGGGAACTGGAGCAACGAGCAGGCGAATCCCATTGGCCAGCACGCGCTGTTCGAACTTCGGAAAGTGATAGTCGCGCGGCGCCGCCGGGGCTGGCTTGGCGGTGGGTGCGCTCGACGGTGCTGGAATCAGTGTATCGGTCACGGAACACCAGCCATGGCGAGATCGTTCTGGAGCGGCACGGAGACAGGCTCGCGAGGCACGTACACGAGGCTGGCACGATTGTCCCTGGTGAGACGGGCGCGCGCGAAGGCATTCACACGCTCGGGGGTTACAGCGCGATACCGGTCGGCTTGCACATTCACGAGTGTTGGATCGCCGAAGTACGTGGCGAACATCGACAGCCGGTCTGCGCGATCCCCGGCAGACTGCAATGCGGCGACAAGGTCGGTTTCGATCAGCGTGACGGCGCGGGCAACCTCGTCTGCGGTCACTCCCTCTGCGATGAGCCGGTCCAGCTCCACGCCAACGGCTTCCTCGAGTCGTTCGATCGGGGTATCGGGCCGTGCCGTCGCGTCCACGACGAGCAGGTCGCTACCCTTGGCCAGGTCGTAGGTGAACGCCGTGGTTTCGGCGGCAACCTGCATCTCGCGCACGAGCGAGCGATAGAGGCGGCTTCCCTTCTTGAGGCCGAGGATGGCGCTACAGACGCTGGCGGCGTAGTACTCCTCCGTTCCATACACGGGCGACCGGAAGGCCATGAACAACCGCGGGAGCATCACGTCGTCCGGCACCACTTCACGCATGGCACCACCGAAGGTGGGCAATACGGTCATGTCGGCGAGAGGCGGCTTGCCAGCCCCGCGTTCAATCGCGCCGAAGTGGCGCGTGATCATAGCGCGTGCGTCGACTGGGTCGAAATCGCCGGCAATGGACAGCACGGCGTTGTCCGGCGTGTAGTACGTCGAGAAGAACTGCGCGATGTCGTCCAGACTCGCGGCATCGAGATCCGTCATGGACCCAATGAGCGAGTGGTGAAAGGGATGCTCGGGAGCGAAGCATAGGGCGGGCAGGCGCTCCCACCAGGTGCCATACGGCTGATTGTCCATCGACCAGCGGCGTTCGTTCTGCACCACGTCGCGTTGCGTGTCGAGTTTCTGCTGCGTCATGGCCGGCAGCAGATAGCCCATGCGATTTGCCTCCAGCCACAGCGCGAGCTCCAGTTGGTTGGAGGGCACCGTTTCGTAATAGTTGGTGCGATCCAGCCAGGTGGAGCCATTCAGCGTGCCACCTGCACGTTGCACCAACTCGAAGTGCTCATTGGCACCCACGTTGGCCGAGCCCTGAAAGAGCATGTGCTCAAACAGGTGCGCGAAGCCTGTCCGTCCGTGGCGTTCATTCGCGGAGCCTACGTGGTACCAGAGGTTCACGGCGACAATTGGTGCCGTGTGATCCTCCGAGAGTACAACGGACAAGCCGTTCGGCAGGCTGAAGGTTTCTATTGGTATGTGCATCGTTAGGGCGTGGGTGGAGCGCCGAGCACGTCGCGCGCGTCGCGGATCACGATTTCTCCCGGATTGAGGGCGCGAATACCGGGTTCAATTGACTTGCGATCGCCGACGACGACGAGGGTAAGTCGTGCTGGATCGATATACTGTCGCGCCACGCGTTGGACATCTGCCTGCGTGACGGCGCCGATCTTCTGCACGGCAGTGTTGTAGAAGTCCAGCGGGATATCATATGTCAGGAGAGGCAACAGCTGTCCAGCAATGCTTGTCGTCGTCTCGAAACGTTCCGGCAGACCGAGCTGCAGATACCGTTTCGCGCGCGCCAATTCATCCGCTGGGACAGTATCCCGGATGGCATTCAACTCCTTGGTGAACTGAATGAGCGCGGAGTCTGTCTTGGCCGACACCACTTCAGCACTGGCGATAAATGGACCAGCCGAACGTCGATAGGAGAAGCTGGAGTTGGCGCCGTACGTATAACCGTGCACTTCGCGCAGGTTCTGATTCAAGCGACTGCTGAATGAGCCGCCCAGCAGTGTGTTCAACACCTGCAACGCGTAGTAGTCGGCGGTGTTGCGAGCCGCGCCGATGCCGCCCAGCCGAAAGGACGACTGCGCGGCACCTGGCTTGTCCACGAGAATGACCGTGGTGCCCTTTGGTGCGTTCACGACGGTCGTGGCGACGGCGGGAATCTCTCCGCGCGTCCATGCGCCGAACAATACATTCACGCGTCGTTCGATGTCGTCGGGTTGCACGTCGCCAACAACCAACAGTGTGGCGTTGTTCGGGCGGTAGAAGGTGGTGTAGAAGCGCAGCAGGTCGTCACGCGTGAGCGATGCGATGGAAACTTCGGTGCCTGCGAGTGGACGGCCATAGGGATTGTCGTTCCCGTAGAGCGCGGCTGCGAAGGCACGATCAGCAATGGCCGGACCGCGGTCACGCTGTTGTTGCAATGCGGTGAGCCGCGCCTTTCTCACGCGGTCCAAGTCCGTCGGTGGAAATGCAGGGCGGAGTGCGACGTCGGCCAGAAGTGTCAGGGCACTGTCGAGTTGTGCGGTAGGCGTGTGCAGCGCCAACGTGGACAGCTCCCATCCGCTGCCGGTCCTCAGGCTCACCCCGAGGAATTCCTGCTGGTCGTCAATCTGTAGCGAGGTGCGCCTGGTTGTGCCCTCGAGCAGCATGCTTGACGCCATCGACGCCACGCCCGGCTTGCCGGCGGGGTCGGCCTCACCACCACTTCGCACCTCCAACAGGACATCTGCTAATGGCAACTCGTGCTGCTCAACGACCACGAGCTTGAGCCCATTCGTCAGCTGACGCGTGACGATGAGCGGAACGGAGAGCGTCGGTGGCGAGGCGAGCGTAGGCGGCTTGCCGAGATCGAGTGACGCGGGTGGCGGCGCGACCACAACCGGCGCGGACGTCGTGACGACGGTAGGGCCACACGCGGCGAGCGACGCAACGACAACCAGCGGTGCAATCACGCGCGATCGTCGGTGGGGCAACGGGCGTACAGGAAACAGGCGCGTCATTTGGCCCCTCCCGTCGCCATCAATTCCGTCTTCCCCGTCGGCACGACAGTGAGCACCACCTTGTGCTTCGTGAGGTACTGTGCCGCGGCACGTTGCACGTCGGCCGCGGTCACCTTGTCGTATCGTCCGGCGTCTTGCTGTGAATAGTCCGGCGTACCTGCAAAATAGTCATACTCCGCCAGTCGATCGGATTTTCCGTACACGGATGCCATGCCGTCGAGAAATGCGGTCCGACGTGGTCTGAGCGCCCGATCGAGCTCTCGCGTCGTGATGCCGTCCTTGATGATTTTCGTGAGTTCTTCATCCACGAGCGTTGCCATACGTGCCGGCGTTTGGCCAGGCTTGGGTGTCACCTGAATCTGGAAGTAGCCATCCAGTTTCGTGCTGTTGTGCAAGGCCCTCACGTCTTGCGCCACCTGCATGTCGAACACGAGGCGTTTCGTGAGGCGCGCATTCTTGTCGCCGGCAAGCACGTCGGCCAGTACATCCATGGGTGCGTCGTTGGCGTGGAAGATCCGCTCGGTATGCCACGTTTCGTACAGGCGCGGCAGCGTCACCCGATCTTCCAGCACGAGAAAGGTGTCACGCGGGACGGTGAACACGGGCACGATTGGACGCGTTGGCATGGGGGGGCCATGCGGAATGTTCCCGAAATACCGATTCACCCATACGAGTGCCGAGTCGCGATTGAAGTCGCCGGAGATGACGAGGATCGCGTTGTTCGGAGCGTAGTAGGTACGAAAGAAACCCTTCACGTCATCCAGCGATGCAGCACCGAGGTCCACCATGGAACCAATTACCGGCCAGTGATACGGATGACTGGCCGGATAGAGCGCGGCAAGGATGGTTTCGCTCGCCTTGCCATAGGGCACGTTATCCACACGCTGCCGGCGTTCGTTCTTCACTACATCGCGCTGGAGGTCGAGCTTGCCTTGGTCCATGACCGGCAGTAGCGCACCCATGCGATCCGCGTCGAGCCAGAGCGCCAGGGGCAAGGCATTCGATGGCATCGACTCGAAGTAGTTCGTGCGGTCCTCGGTGGTGGAGCCATTGTTGTTGGCGCCGGCGGCTTCAAGGAGCTTGTCAAACTGGCCAACCGGCACATGCTGTGAGCCCATGAACATCACATGCTCGAACAAGTGCGCAAAGCCGGTGCGGCCCGGTTTTTCATCGCCGGAACCGACTTTGTACCACGTGTTCACAACCACGATGGGGGTGGAGTGATCCTCGTGCAGTACAATCTCGAGCCCGTTCGCCAGCCGCGATTTCTCGAACGGGATGGCGGGCACGCTCTGGGCCATGGCTGGCGGCACGCCGGTCGAGAGTGCAGTTAATACTCCAAATGCTACTAAATATCGATGCGTTGCTTGCGTCACTGGCTGTCGTTCCTTTCGAAGATGTAGGCCAGGGGTGCTTTCAGGGATTCGCTCAATGCGTACTTCCATCGCTCGGTCGGGCTCGCGGCAATGGGGCTGGTCGGGGTTGGGGATGCGAATGGCTCCAGACCGTGACGCCGTGCCAGGATGACCAGGCGGAGCATGTGGAACGGATCGCTCACCAGGAGTACGTCCCGACGATTCCGCGTTTCCATCAACGCCGCGATTCCTGACATCGATTGACTGGTGGTGCGGCCCTCCGTTTCAAGGAGAATGGCGCTGGACGGCACTCCATGCTGAATGACGTAGCGTCGGCTCACTGCGGCCTCACTCGTTGTATCGCCTGTGCCCGTTCCGCCCGTCACGATCATGGTCGGTGCCATGCCTTTGCGCCACAGGTTGATCGCATGATCCAGCCGCGCACGAAGCACCGGTGACGGTCGTCCCACATACTGTGCCGCGCCCAGCACCACGATGGCTCCCGCCCGGCGTGTCTGGTCGTGATGTTCCCAGAGGAGCACCATGGCCAATGATGCCAGCCATCCGAGCACGACAAGCCCGCCGAGCGTCAGCGTCAGGCGGACAAGAAGCGGACGACGGGAGGCCATCGGTCAGAAGCTAGTCGCCGTTCGCACACGCGCGAAGGGCAGGGTGCAATGCACGGCGTCAACAGCTGCACCACTCACTCGCCAAAGCCGAGCAGGGCTAACCAGAGCACGTCGAAACTCACGCGCGGGTCTCGAGCGCCATACTCGTGGTCCAGCGCCAGCCCATCCAGAAACGCGAGGCTCGCCCCCGCAATCACCTCTGCGGGAAAGCGCGGTACCAACGCCAGCCGCTGATAGGTGTGCATGACAGTCTTGGCAGCGATGGCATGTCGCTGTACGCTCACGTCGGCCAGGGCGTGACGGACCTCCGCATCTTTCACCGTGGCGAGGGCAAGGAGTGCACGCAGCTCACCGCAGGCCAGCTCTCCCTGCACCCAGCGCCAAACTGCATCAACGGGATTCTCGGCATTGCTCGTCTTGATCGCCAACGCTTCACGCGCGACAATCCGCCTTCCGAGTTGTGTGACGACCTCAGCCAGCAATTCCGCGCGATCCGCGAAATGATAGTGCAACAATGCCTTGCTCACGCCGCCCTCGGCCGCGATGGATGACATGCTGGCGCCACCCATGCCGTCACGAATCACACATCGAATGCCTGCGTCCACAATGCGCGCTTTGGCATCTCCCGAGGTGGCAAGCGCTTCTTGACTGTTCACGGCTCGATCTTCTGGCTCCACTCCGCCGCCGGGGTCGAGGAATATTCTGTCCCGCGCATCTGGTCGGGGAACCGTATACCCGCTCCCTTATGCATGAGGTATGCAGGAAGAGAAGCCACCCTCGCACGCGGTTGGCTATTCGTTGCGGCAATGATCACCATGGGGCCGCGTTGTGCGTTGAGCGGCTTGGACTCAGGTGCGTGACGTATGTAGGGCACGAACGGAGAGCGGATGGGGTGATGTACACGACGAAGATTGTCGTACGTATTCCCGACACGACGTCAAAGGCAATGTCGTGGGGCCTGGGTGATCTGCTACCCCTCGCCGTCGCCGGAGCGCTCAAACACGACGGTCAGCCGGTGCGCATCCTGTGACATCATCGCCAGTCGCCAACCACCGCGGCTTCGCTCATTCAGCAAATCGGTGAGGGCGTCTTCGTCGTCACGGGCGTGCCGCGAGAGGCGGAGCATTACTGCCTGGTATTCTTTCATGCCGGCGAAGTTAGTAGCTTCCGCCACATGGACACCACCCCTGCCTTTCCGACGCTTCGCGTTGTTTCGCACCCCCTTGTGCAGCACAAGCTTTCCTTGCTGCGCGACCGTGTGACGCCGACAAAGATCTTCAAGGAACTCGTCGACGAGATTGCGACACTCATCGCATATGAGGCAACGAGCGAATTGTCGCTCGAGCCAGCTTCAGTGGAGACGCCGCTGGAACGGACAATGGGAATGCGTGTCAGTGGAAAGAAGCTCACGCTCGTGCCCATCCTTCGTGCCGGACTCGGAATGGTGGAAGGCGTCGCCCGCCTCGTCCCCTCAGCACGAGTGGGCCACATTGGTCTATATCGCGACCATGATACACTCGAACCGGTCGACTACTACTTCAAGGTTCCGGGTGATGCGTCCGAGCGTGACTTCTTCCTGCTCGATCCCATGCTCGCCACTGGAGGTAGCGCTGCGGCGGCCGTGAGTTCGCTCAAGCGAGCAGGCGCCACACGCATTCGCTTCCTGTGCCTCGTCGCGGCTCCTGAGGGAGTGCGCCGGCTCGCGGCAGCACATCCCGATGTGGTGGTCTACTGCGCGTCGCTGGATCGCGAGCTCAATGAGCATGGGTACATCCTTCCCGGGTTGGGCGATGCCGGGGACCGGTTGTTCGGCACGCGGTAACACTACTTCCTGCGCCTCAGTGGACTGAAAATAGAAGCGGCGCCGTGAATGCCCCGAGGCATCATGACGCCGCTTCTGCTTCTCTCTCTCCCCGTACGACTGGTCGGCTCACCCTCTCACAGATTCACCGACGTCCCCCGCGCCCTCCAACTGCACCCTGCTCAGCCAAACCATTCTCGCGGACAATCGCTCTGTTGCCGAGCGGCATCAATGACCCACTGTTGTGTTGCCCGGTCGACGATTTCCATCTCGACGCGCCCGTACCAGTCATTCGACAGCGTCACGTCGCCCACCCTGCGCCACAGCTCTCCGACGAGGTAGGTCAGGACGGCACGATCCTCTCGGGCAACGCCGTCGAAGGACGACAACGCTTCCTCGAACTTCCAGGCAGCCTTTCGTCGAAAGAACCGCTCTGCCTCCGTGTCGTTTTCGTCGACGCAGCACCATGCGGCTCGCAGTAGCAGGTCGGCCACATGCCGAACTTCGAGCCCTTGCCACTCGGCAACTTTTGCCGCTGCTTCATATTTTTCCGAGCCAAGAACGGCAATTGTTGACACCTGCGGAGCGAGTTCATTCCACACGTGCTCGCGCAAACCTTGAGTCACATCCGTCTCTTCGGTGAAGTCACGATCAGAGCCGGAGTAGCCGCAGCGGCTGCACATGTGTACCAGAAAGGGCAGTGGCTGCGTCCCTGCGGCACGTTCATGAAAATCCGTTCGCTTGCCGCCGAACGAATTTGTCGAAATCACCTGCTGGGACTTGAATCGCGTGTCGCAAACGGGACAGCGCAATTCGATCAATTGTAGAGTCGTCATGATTCCCTCACCGCTCCCTGGAACCTTCGTCGTGCGATGTACTAAGGAAAGAAGCGTGCCAGTCGCCCATATCGGCTCGTTCCTTCCGCGATTGATGGATACCTGAGGGGCCTACGCCCGTCGTGACGCTCGCGCGCCACGTGATTCAGTATCGGCAACATCACGTCGTCTCTTGTTCACCATCCTGGTCGCGGCTATCATTCCGCGTCCAATGCGCCAGCTCTTGGCGCTCCCGTACGTGTGACGGGCTCCGCGCTGCCCTCTCGCAGGTCGCTTCCCGGTCGAATGCTGATCAACCTGCTGCCAGACTTCTTTGCCGTTCTCAATAGCACCGACCGCGTCGCCGCCTACCAGCGCTACTTTCAAGCCCACCGCAGAATCCTCGAGCCGTACTGGCAGAACTACGTCGTAGACCCCGAGGGGCCTCACTATTCCGACGTTGTTCGTGCCACCGCTCTTGCTGATCGGACCGACCTTCACGAGATGCTCGAGCGCACTGACGTCGTGGCGCTTGCTCGCAGTGCGGAGGAACGGTGCGTGAGTCTGCTGGAACGAGATGTTGACGTGGACATCGTGCTCATGATTGGTGTGGGTGCTGCCAATGCAGGTGAGCTCGTGGTGGATGGCCGAGCAATCGCTTTTGCTTGCCTGGAACACTTCACGTCGGTGGCGAATCCCGACACCCAGGGACTTGGTCTTGATCCGGAACTCCTGCCCCTCTGGATTGCCCATGAGTACGCACATGGCATTCGATACACATCGCCGACCAGCCGGAGCGAGATGCGCAGGCTTATCGAGGCAGCCAGCGGCTACTACTCCTACTGGGAAACGGGACGTGAGGCTCACTTGCGTGAGTTGATGATGAACGAGGGTTTGGCCGTTCACGTCTCTCAGATGATCAGCCCCGGCCACGCTGCATGGGAGTACTTTGGCTTTGGTCGCCGCCAGTTTGCGCGCGTCCGTGAGCTGGAATCTGTGGTGTCGCGTGCCGTCTCAGAGGACCTTGATCGCGCAGGACTTGGCCTTCGGTTGCGCTATCTCTCCGGCGGTATGAGCGACGAAGCCAGGACAGTCGACCGCTATGTCTTGCCCGAACGGAGCGGGTACTATCTCGGTGCCCGTATGGTCGACGCCGCCATCGCCGAACGTGGCATTGCCTGGGCGCTTCGCGCCAGCGCCGAGGAGCTGACCCAACTTGCTCGTGGTGCGGCAGCCACTGCCTGAGCCAGACAGGATTCCAGCTGGATCATTTTCCTACACAGAAGCTGCGAAATACTACGTCAAGCACATCCTCGACGTGAACGGCACCAATGAGTTCGCTCAGCGCCTCTGCTGCCATCCGAACATGCGTCGCAGCAACAGAGGCGGGAAGTTCGTCATCTTGCCATACACGCACGAATTCACGGAGTTCTTCGCTTGCGCGCCCAACGGCCACACGGTGACGCGTGCGCGTCAGCCCCGGAGCATCCAGTTCCGGTGTGCCACGTGACAGCGCTAACCGATGCTCAATGACATGCAATAAGTCCGCGAGTCCTTGACCTGTTTGTGCACTTACGGCGAGATCGGCAACTATATCGTCTCCACTTGATCTTAAATCGCATTTAGTCGCGACTACGACGATCGGGGTGTCCGTATACGCGCGAAGCCGCTGCACCTGTTCCACAGATTCGGCGGAGTCCACACAGGCGATGACGAGTTCTGCACGAGCGAGATAGCGGGAGGATGCTTCGATCCCAAGTTGCTCCACGACGTCCTGCGTTTCCCTAATTCCTGCCGTGTCAACGAGACGTAATGGCCAGCCAGGCAGGTCGAGCACCGCTTCAATCGCATCACGTGTTGTTCCTGGAATTTCAGTTACGATCGCGCGTGCCTCACCGAGTAGTGCATTAAACAGCGAAGATTTCCCCACATTCGGTGCACCTGCGAGCACTACTAGTGCACCCTCGTGCACGAGCATGCCTTTCTCACCGGTGGCGAGCAACAGGTTGATGGCCTTGAGGAGTTCCGTGGCAGTGGAGACGATTCGAGCCCGAGGAATCGGCCCGTCATCTTCTTCGGGAAAATCAATATCATACGCCAGCAACGCTTCGAGTGAGAGCACCTGCTGTCGGAGGGCTTCCACACGACGTGACAAGCCACCATCGAGTTGGCGAAGCGCCTGCCTGTGTGCCACCGTGCTTTTGGCATCGATCAGGTCACCGATGGCCTCCGCCTGGAGCAAATCCAGCTTGCCATTGAGTACGGCACGGCGCGTGAATTCACCCGGATCCGCTTGACGAGCGCCGGAAGTGATGGCCAGCGATAGCACGGCCATTGGGGCGACGAGCCCACCATGGGTACTAATCTCCAGCATATCCTCGCCAGTAAACGATTCTGGTGCCACGTACAATGTGGCAATCACGTCGTCGACCGTTGCTCCGTCCGCGTCCATCACCGTGCAGTGTGTAGCGCGTCTGGGGATATCCGGCGTCGGGTGAAGCATGGTGGATGCAAGTGTTCGGGCGTTCGGTCCGCTCACTCGCACCACGGCAAGTGCCCCCCTTCCCAGAGGGGTGGCAAGAGCTGCGATTGTTCGATCATCACCAAGAATGGAGGCGTTCAATCCTGCCATATTCAGATGCCTGGCCGGCTGCCTTGAGGGAGTTGGAGCGATTCGCCCGGTTCAATGATGCACACGCTTGATTCTCGTACATGACCAGCAATGGCGATACGCAACCGGTTGATGGCGTCGTGCGCCGACGCAGTCACATGGCGAAACGTACCCCAGTGATAGGGTATCAAGACTTTCGCCCTCAATGTTTCGAACAAGGCGAGTGCGTCCTCGCTGGTAAGGTGGCCACGTCGAAATCCTGGTTTCCATGGGGGTGCGTACCCGATAGGCAACAATGCGAGATCGAGCTGACGTGAGGCAGACCATATCACGCGTTCCACCATACTGTGCGTCGTGGGAGTCAACGCAGTGTCTCCTGCAAAGAAGATGCTCTCGTCCGCGCTCTCGATCAGGTACATGTTTGCAGCACTGCGCCACCGATCGATGCCATACCGGTTTCCTTCGTGTGTTGCGCGATCGGCGTGGAGTTGGAGGTTGCCACCGGCCAACTGTACGGTTTCATGCGGCTCAACGGGCACTGCATGGCGATATCCCTTTCGCTGAAGCCAGTGCGCAACACTTGGAGGAGCAAACAAGGGGATATCACGCTGCAGCTGGTCGAGCGATTTGAATGACAGGTGATCAGCATGCGCGTGCGTCAGCAACAGCGCATCGAGGCGCGGAAGTTGTTCCAGTGCAATTCCTGGAGGGGATATACGCGGCAGTATTCGCCCAAGCCGCCATTCAAAGTTGGGGTCCGTGAGTATCTGGACTCCGTTGATTTCAAGCAGCAGCGTGGCGTGGCCTATGTATGTGATCTTCATGATGGAACATGAAGCAGGGGGCGCGCCATGAGTTCATGGCGCGCCCCCTGACTGGTTCCATATCGCCGTTCATACCCCTATGTCCGCCGCTTTTCCAGAGCTCCCGAGATTGTTCCCACAACGGGTTTTGCACGCTCCCGCGCAAGTAACCATTGTTGGGGCAGTGCCGCAATATTTTGAACGGCATAGTACAGGTTCAAGCCGGATGCAAAGTTGAGGAAGAGCACGGTAAACATCACCGGCATCATGTAGCTCATCATCTTCGTCTGCGGATTGGGCGGGGCATTGCGCATGCCGATCCACGACATGACAAACATCGATACGCCCATCAGGAGCGGTGTAATGTAGAGAGGGTCGTGTAGGGAAATATCAGGAAGCCACAAGAACGGCACTCCACGAAATTCGATCGTATTTTGAAATACGTAGTACAACGCGAACAACACGGGCATGGGCAAAAGCATTGGAAGACATCCCATCAGGGGGCTGAGGGGGCTCATGCCGTGGTCTTTGTAGACCTTCATGATTGCTTCTTGCTGCTTCTTCGGATCGTCGCTGTGCCGCTTCTGGAGTGCTTGAAGCTCTGGTTGTAGCCGTTGCATCTTCATGCTGGTACGCATAGCGCTCTGATTCAGAGGCCAGAGTATCAGCCGAATGATGATTCCGAAGAGTACGAGCACCCAGCCATAGTTCAGGTGCGTGGTGTGCTTCATCCACAACAGCGCCTTCATCACCATGGTTGCAAACGGTTGCACTACCGGGTGAAGCCAGCCGGCGTATGGATTGACCTGATCCAGATCTCCACCCAATCGCTGCAATCGCTGGAAGTCTTGCGGCCCGGCATAGATGTCAAACGTTGCCGAACCATCTGTTGCTAAGGGAAGTGCGGCAATTACGCCAGCATGAGCCGCAATTTTTCCTTGACGCGGCGCCCCTTGTAGCCGGACCCACGCAAACGGTGTTTGGGCAACTTTGAAGGCGACCAGGAAGTATTTATTGCGGACGGCCACCCAGTTGATCGGGCCAGGCTCCGCAATAACCTCAGAGGAATCAAGCTTCGCGAACGCGATGCTGTTGACCTCGCCGCGCGTTGGCCGGTAGCTCACGGCCAGATGATTCAGGTCGTCAGCTGTGTCTGGTCCATTGGCCGGTAAGGTCCTCGGCAACTCAATGAGTAATGCTGATCCAGCTGGAGCATTCGCGACGTTCGTTACCACATGAATGAGATAGCTCTCCGCACTATCTGCTGGCATCGTGTACTGAACACGAACACCGTGACCAGCGGCTTCACCTGTATAGGTTACCAATTGCGCTGTCGCTGCAACCCTGCGATCCATATGAAGCAAAATGCTATCCAGTGCCACTGTGTCTCGGCCAACTACCAGACGGTAATGTGCTAGAACTGAGCGAGACCCGACGAGTTCAACTCGTTGCGCCTCGGCACCTGGACGCCGCGAGAGATAGTCACTCAGTACTATCGACGATGGAACAGCACCTCGTGAAATGAAGGAGTATACCGACCTCGGTGTCAGGAATGCCGTGGTGTCGGTGGCCGCATTTCCTACTCCACCTTTTACTGGCTGCACTGCTGTACCGACGGTGCTCACAGCAGACGGTAGTTGCAGCTGAACAGAAACGTTCGAGTCGCGAACTGTAGACACGCTGCCCGCCTGTATCGTGCTATCCCTGACAACAGGAGCATCTGTTCGCCGCATCGTTCCGGGAAATAGCCACGGCGTTGCAACGATGACAATGGCCGTTAGGACCAGGGCAATGAAAAAGCGCTTGTTCATAGGGGAGTTGAGCCTGATATCGGTTCGAACTTATCAGGGGACCGGATCATAACCGCCGGCATGAAACGGGTGACACCGCCCGATCCGCCGAAGTGCAAGCCAGCCCCCTCGCCATGCACCGTGACGCTCAAGTGCTTCAATGGCATAGGCGGAACAGGATGGATAATAGCGGCATGCAGGAGGAAGCAGCTGTCCAAGTGACACCTGGTATCCTCGTACGAACAAGACAAACAAGACTTTCACGTGGCCAGATGGTGCACAATCACTCCTGCCTGGGGAGCAATAGGTATTTCACTACTGTTTGTGATCACCCATTTGACCAAGCTGATTCATAGCCCGGAGGATGTCTGTCGCAAGTTGTTCAAAAGACGCAGCATACGCATCTGGACGAATACGGATGACGACATCGGCTTTGATGGCAGAGGGAATCATTTCGATACGTGCCAGTTCTCGAAGGCGGCGTTTGAGTTGATTCCGCGCAACGGCAGAATGCTTATACCTCGGAACAATCAATCCGATTCGCATTCCAACCAGATGGATAACAGAATGCGCGAGAGGGGAAGCGACGGCTCGGACGTCGAGATGCACGGTCCGAATTCGCTTCCCCTCTCGCGCAATTCGCTGTAATTCGGCCCCCCGTGTGATACGTACGGCACGGGGAAAGCCAAGTGACGTCCTGGACGTCCTACGCTCCTGCGTACTTGTCCGGGATCCGCACGGTGAGCTGCTTCCGTCCCTTCTTACGACGACGGGCAAGCGTAGCGCGGCCCCACTTTGTTTCCATACGCGCACGGAAACCGTGCGTCTTGAGCCGCCGTGTGTTGCGCGGACGGTAGGTTGGCTTACCCATTGAAATAACTCCAAGTGCAGTCTAAACGGAACCACGGGCACAGATCGGTAAAGGTAATCAAGACAGAGAGATAGGTCAAGGTATGTGAAGGGCTGAAAGAGGGGTGAGGCGGCTTCGGGCTTTTTCCCACGGTCCCTCGTTGTCGGACAAGTCCCGATTTCGAGGTCTTGGCAAGTGTTTGCTTTTTCCACATGCCCCAAATAGCTTCGCTCCCCCGCTCCCAAAAGTTTTCCACATGCCTAATGACGCTCTCGGCGATTGAAGTCTGGACGCGAATTCTTGATCGCGCCCGCCACGAACTCCCGGAACAAACGTTTCGGACGTGGCTCGAACCAACCGAGCCGCTTGCTCTTGAAGGCAACTCAATCGTCATCGGCTCACCTGACCAGTTCGCCGCGGACTGGAATGAGTCCAAACACGCTGAATATCTCAGCAGCTTGGCACCAATAGCACTTGGGTATCCTCTCCTTGTTGTGTTTCGCGTACACGAGGAGCGAAGAACACGAAACCAGATGGACCTGTTCGTATCGCCACCTGCAACTATTATCACGCCAGTACAACGACAGAAACAGGGCGGTATAAACGCGCAACTGAGTGATCGCTATACCTTCGACCACTTTGTCATTGGTAAATCGAACGAACTGGCTGCGGCTGCGGCCCACGCTGTTTCCCAGGCCCCAGGAAAGGTCTACAATCCACTTTTTCTGTACGGTGACACTGGACTGGGAAAAACACACCTGATGCAAGCAGTCGCTCACCAGGTACTTCAGCAATATCCAGAAACTCGAATCACATTTATCGGAACTGAGCAGTTTACCAACGAAATGATTGGTTCTATCCAGAATCGAACGACTCAGGAGTTCCGACGACGTTATCGCGAAACAGATCTTTTACTGGTAGATGATGTGCAGTTTCTAAAGGGCAAGGAAGCTACCCAGGAAGAATTTTTCCATACCTTTAATGCTCTCTATGAAGCTGGACGGCAGATCATTTTAACCAGCGATCGCCCGCCCTCAGAAATTCCGGGACTGGAGGTTCGTTTAGTTAGTCGGTTTCAATGGGGAATGGTTGCTGACATCGAGCTACCAGATTTTGAACACAGAATAGCAATCCTTCGAAAAAAGGCACTGATTGATCATTTGGAGATGACTATCCCAGAGGATGTCATACGCTTTATTGCCGAACACGTACGTTCAAGTGTTCGTGAGCTGGAAGGATCAATCATCAAGCTGCTTGCCTACGCTTCGTTAAAGCACCGAGAGATTACTGTTGATGTCGCTCGTGAAGCATTGCGAGATAAATTGCGGATAGGTGACAGCGGGACTCAGCCCAATGCGGGACTCAGTGCTGATACCATTCAGAGTACTGTGGCACGAGAATGGGGTGTTACGGCAGAAGGCCTCCGGTCGAAGACACGGACGAAAGCACTGACGACACCTCGCCAGGTAGCAATGCACTTCATGCGCGAGCTTCTAGCAATGCAACTTGTTGAGATCGGCGCTGCATTTGGCGGACGTGATCACTCTACCGTTATTCACAGCCTTGAGAGGGTCACTGGGATCATCCGTGAGGATCCCGTGTTTGCCCAACGCGTAGGTAGGCTCCGTGCGATACTGGAAGGGCTTGCCAACTAGCTAATCTTGGTAAAGTTATCCACATGTTATGTATAGCCAGCTCTATTTTGAGGCCGGCCAGACGGTTTTTATCCACAAGAATCAATTGAGTTGACGGATATTTCCCTACTTCGTCAGAAAAGTCACATCCATCTACATGAAATTGACATGGTTTAAGGGGAGTTAACCTCTTGTATTGGAATGGTTTACACTACATTATCAACAAATGAACACCTTCTACGAATACTACTAGTTCTTCTTCTTTAAATAAGAACAGAAACAGAAGCATCCCGATTACACACATTCGCCATAATAAGGAGCGGTGATGCGGTTTACGATTTCCCGAGAGAAGCTCCAGGAAGGTTTGGCAGCCGTAGCGGCGAGCATTCCAACAAAGACCACGCTACCTGTTCTGGCGAATATCCTCGTGGAGACTACCGAAAAGGGTATTCGTCTCTCAGGAACCGATCTCGATATTGCCGTCAGTACCGAGGTCGTAGCTGATGTAGAGACAACAGGTGCAATCACGATACCTGCGAAGAAGCTGACCGAGATTGCTCGGGAGCTTCCTCCGTCACCTGTCAAGATTGCGGCAGCGGGAGAACAGCGTATTACCCTGGATTGTGGGCGATCGCATTTCAAAATTCTCGGTTTGCCGCGTGATGAATTTCCGACATTTCCAGCAATCCGCTTTGGAGAAAGCTGGCGAATTCGATCAGGCGATCTACAGAAACTCATTGGCCATACATCATTTGCCGTCAGTACCGAGGAAAGCCGGCCGATCTTGAATGGGGTCCTGTGGGAACTCAAGAGCGAATCAATGCGCATGGTGGCGACGAACGGCCATCGTCTAGCAAAAATGGAGGTGCCAATCAAGCCGAGTGGTGCTCCAGCTGCTGATCTCATTGTTCCGCCGAAAGCGCTTGAACAAATACGCCGGCTATTTCCAGCTGATGAGGAGCTGGAGATTGCAAGAGGCGACAATCACTTAGGCTTCCGCTCTCCGTTCACTGCTGTTTATACGAGGCTTATCGAAGGACCATATCCACCGTATGATCAAGTCATTCCCAAGGATAATGATCGGGTTGCAATTGCTGATAAAGTTGCACTGACCAGTGCTTTGAAGCGCATGTCGGTCATTGCCTCTGATCAAACTCATCGGATACGTCTTTCGTTTAACTCTGGAATTCTTCGTTTTAGTGTTCAAACGCCCGACCTCGGTGAGGCTACTGACGAACTTGCGGTGCGCTATACTGGAGACCAACTCGATATCGGCTTCAATGCGAGCTATCTGCTTGAAATCCTGAGATATATCCCCACGGAAGAAGTAAAATTGACCTTCAAGGCTCCAGAGCGTGCAGCGACGGTAGAACCAGAAGGGTGGAATGATCCGGCAACCTATCTGTGCCTGGTTATGCCTTTGCGTCTGGTTGATTAGCGGACCCTTGTACACACCAAGTGTGTAGTTCCATCTATGGTGCAGATGGGTAAAGTCCTGTTCTTTTCTGTGAGGTGGACGCGTCGATGAATGCCCTGCAAATGCTGGCACAAGCCGCGGGAATCGCCTACGCAGCCGGGCTTAACCTCTATGCAACACTTGGTATTGTTGGGCTCGTTGCGCGTTTTGGGTGGGTTGGCCCCATTCCAGAGGGTCTCACGGGACTGAGCTCTTGGTGGATCATCGGTACAGCGCTGGCGCTCGTGACTATCGAGTTTCTTGTGTCGCTAATGCCATCAGTTGCCGCAATTTGGGATACGCTCCATTCATTGATTCGACCGCCGGCGGCGGCAGCATTGGCGGCGGCAACGGCATGGCATGCCGATCCTGGATTCGTCCTGGTTGCAGCATTGTTGGGTGGAAGCTTGGCTGTAACAACACATACAACCAAGCTCGGACTTCGCTACGCGATTGATGCTTCTCCAGAGCCAATTGGAAATGGGGTCATGAGCGTAGCAGAGCTGGGGTTGGTCTCTACAATCTGTATTGCACTTTGGCCACACCCTTTTCTAACACTTGCCTTCGCTATAATTGTCCTGGCATTGCTGATCGCAATGGTACGGTTAATCTGGCGGACGTTGCGTCAGGTCTTTGCAGGACGATGGGTACCGCGACATGGATTCCTTCAGGATGCTCGTACGAGTGATCGGCTCGCTCGGCGCGAAGATGATCCGTTGTAGAAACAAAGGCGACAACAAGATAGAGGGCTGAGTGTACGTCGGCGTATTGACTTGTTTTAAAAAATTAGTAGCTAAATATTAATTATTACTAATAGCCCTACATTACCGGACCAATGACCGTGTTCCTCCGAAGAGGAGGGGAGTGGATACTGCCGACCTATAAGCCGGGTTCTGTCGAATGTGTAGACACACTCGGATGGTCATTCCTCTAGGAACATGGTTACCCATGTTCTCGAGCAGCCTACCCGCAGCGTCTTTATCAGGGTGGGCCACCCCTCGCTGCCTATTTGGCCTTGCTCCCGCTGGGGTTTACCAGCCACGACTGTTACCAGTCGTGCGGTGGGCTCTTACCCCACCCTTTCACCCTTGCCTGAGCGCCACATTCAGCGCCATCGGCGGTTTGCTTTCTGTTGCACTATCCGTCAGTGCTTTCGCACTGCCCAGGTGTTACCTGGCAACGTGCCCGTTGGAGCCCGGACTTTCCTCGAAGGTTTGATAGTATCCCTCGCGACCATCCGGTCGACAGTATCCGGATGCAAAATAACACAATATGACTTGATCTGGCGAGCTAAACCTTATTTAATCGTGCGAAAAAGAATGTGGCGATGACGCTCACGTGACAGGGCCTGACAATCATGTCTTTCGGATTCTCAACGATAGCCGTCTGAACGACAGCTTTCTGATCGAGGACGAGATGCGAAACCCACACCGTCATCCACTGGGAGTGAGCAATGACACGGACAGATCAACCAGACGAACTTCCCCCGATCTCTACCCTTCTCACAGCAGCTGAACGGCCTCGTGTTGATGCAGCAGGCGAAGGTTGTTATCGAGCTCTTCACCGAGACAATGTTGACGAGATCATACACGACCTCAAATCGCATCAGGTACAAGCCATCCTGATATCTGTTACATGTGTCGGTGTGCAGGTTGCTCGAGTCGCCTCTATGGTTCGCGAATTTCCACGTATTCCAGCAGTTGCTCTCTTGAGTGAACTTGAACTCAAGACACCGCATGCCGTGCTTGCTCTTGGGCAAAGCGGGATACGTCGACTCGTTGATGTTCGATCATCATCAGGATGGCGAGAGCTTCGGGGAGCGCTCATGGCCGATTTTGGTAGCAATGGACAGCGCACCACTATGGGCCAGCTATCTATAGATCTTGCCGGCGTGCCCGAGGATTGTTGGCGCTTCTTCGAAACGCTCTTTACGTGCTCGCCCAAGGTCAGCAGCGTGCGAGACCTGTCAAGTCAACTCGGCGTGCTTCCAAGTACCATGATGAGCCGGTTCTTTCGAGCTGGTGTCCCGGCTCCAAAACAATATCTGACGATGGCACGCTTGGTTCGAGCGGCTCGTCTCTTCGAGAATACTGGCTTTTCGGTTGCTAACGTCTCGGATCACATGGACTACAGTTCACCGCAGAGCTTTGGTCGCCATGTTCGAACACTCCTGAATATGACAGCCGGTGAATTTAGGGCAGAGTATAATGGATCAGGGATGTTCACACGATTTCGAACAGAGCTGATTCTTCCGTATGTTCAATCGTTGGAGAAACTCCGGCCATTGAGCGCTCCGCCAGGGTGGATACGGTTGCGCGGTGGAATAGCGTAACTAGTCTAGGCCTCTGTCTTTTTCAACAGCGGCAACTTCCATGCGCTTCGTGATCGCCGATGCAACAGTGAGGCTGATGACGGGCAGGCCGGCACTCTCAATTGCTTCTCGTCCACCTTCTTCACGGTCGACCACAGCAAGGACTCCACACACAATACCCCCTGCTGCACGAACAGCCTCCGTCGCCCGAAGAGCAGAGCTGCCTGTTGTGATTACGTCTTCAACTACTGCAACTCGATCTCCCTGTCGAAAGGGGCCTTCAATAAGTCGGCCCGTGCCATGGGTTTTTGGTTCTTTCCTGACAGTAAACGCTCGGAGATTCATTCCAGCGAGTGCACTCGCGTATGCGATTGCATAGCTCACCGGATCTGCTCCAAGTGTCAGTCCTCCCACGGAATCGACATTCCACCCCGTCTGTTGTAGCGTAGTGAGTGCCATAGGCCCGATGAGAACCAGGCCATCCGGGCTCATTGTAGTTAGGCGTGCATCGATGTATAAACTGGACTGGCGCCCGGATGCGAGTGTAAAGCGCCCATGTCGAGCAGAGCGCTCGGCGAGCATGGTGAGAAGACC
This sequence comes from bacterium, assembly GCA_040003455.1. Classification (GTDB taxonomy): domain Bacteria; phylum Gemmatimonadota; class Gemmatimonadetes; order Gemmatimonadales; family Gemmatimonadaceae; genus AG11. Next base: position 31,691 of record JBDUCM010000006.1, on the reverse strand, counting down.
GTCGAGATCAGGCATACGAGTGGTAGACGTTAGCGAAGCAGACAAAGGGATCGAGCCGTCAGTGCGTGCCACAACCGAGCGAGCAAGCGTCGGTATTCTGTCGCGTTTTCTCGGTGCAGTCTTTCTTGTGCTTCTGGGCGGATTGCTTCTGCTTGATCGTGCACTGCTCCGCGCGAACAAGAGCCAGGCGGATACGGATGCACAATCGGCCGGACTTCTCACTGAATCATTCTTGGCAACTCAAACAATCCTACTGGATAGAATTGCCGCAGTCGTCATGGAACATGCCACATCTCGGGACAGTAGTGTAGGGAAAGAGCTGGCTAAACGTATGATCAACAGCACCAGCGGTCTTCGTAGGGTTTGGGTTGCTGATTCGGCTGGGCAGCTACGTCTGGACGCTTCCGAAGCACGCGTGCGTACTCCAATCCCCACCGATTTACTGACCCGGCTTCAGGCCGTTCATTCTACCGATTCCTTGGCAGTAGTAGTGATACCAATCGGACAGCGTCGTGCCTTTGTTGCCATAATTCGTGGCCCGTCACGAAATAGCAATGCACAAGGGACAACCGCTGGACTGATCTTCGATGGGGATGCGTTGCGAAATTGGCTGGTTCGTACAACGCCAGCCACAAGGCAGACGTTAGCGGTGCTATCCGGTATGGATACAATCGCGTTTATTGGGGAACCAGATCTCGGGAGTCAGGCACTTGCAACGAGTGATCAGATTGTACGCCTTCCGACTGGCGGGACATGGCGTGTCATCACGACGCATGCACTGACAACGCGAATATTTCGTTGGGGTCTCTGGGCGTTCGGGGTATTTGGTGTTGCCCTACTTGGTGTCGGCCTTCTCCGCGAACAGCGTCGAGCTTTACTTGTTGCGGATCGCTCAGTGGAGCTGGAACGTCTCTACAGTGATGTCAAACGGGCAAATCAGGCCAAAAGCGAATTCCTCGCAAATGTCTCGCATGAACTGCGTACGCCACTAAACGCTATTGTCGGATTTGTTGAGTTGCTGCGGGATGGATTTTATGGAGATCTGTCGCCGCGTCAGGTCCTTCCAGTGGATCGAATTGCTGCTTCGGCCACACACCTGCGCCATCTTGTTGATCAAGTGCTTGATATTGCCAAAATTGCAGCTGGCCGACTTGAGGTACACTCAGAATCGATCGTATTGCGACCGTTCGTACTGAATATTGCGAGTGAACTGGAATCACTCGTAAACGAAAAGGAGCTCGTCTTTTCAATGTCCGTTGGTGCCTCCCTTCCACGAGTACGGACTGACCCAACACATCTGCGACAGATTCTGATCAATCTCATCGGAAATGCGGTTAAATACACACCGTCGGGAACTATCAGTATCCGTGCCCGACTCCTTGGAGCTCTTCCCACGTCAAATCCCAGGAGAAATAGCGGCTCCGCTGCAGATGAAGCTTCGGCGAAAGCGCTACTCGGCCATGCTCCGCGGAGTGGTACTTGGGTTGCCCTTCAGGTGGCTGATACTGGGGTCGGCATTGCTAAGCGGGACCTGGAACGGATCTTCGACGAATTCGAACAAGTTAACGCTGGCCCACGAGGTGACTCGATGCAGCGAGGTACCGGGCTAGGCCTCGCCATTTCTCGTCGGCTGGCGCGCTTGCTTGGCGGAGAAATTTCGGTTGAGAGCGAACTGGATCGCGGCTCTACATTCACTGTATGGCTGCCCGTAAATCCGAGCGACATCAGGCGAGAGCCTGCCGTCACACCGATGATTGAGCGAGAGCATCCAAAAGCTTAAACCAAGCTTGGGGCGCTGCCTTTCATCAGCGCTTGAAGATTCCCTTGACCTTGGAGAATAGCCCAGGTTTGGAAGGCTCGTCGGCGGCTGCGAGTGCACGATCCAATTCTTGTGCGAAGATCACTGAATCCGAATAGCGCTCGCGTGGATCCTTGCTTAATCCCTTCATGATTACCTGTTCAACGCTAGCCGGAAACCGCAAATTGGGACGAGCAGCATTGAGTGGTATAGGCGGTTGCGAGAGCAGTTGCGAGAACATTTCTCGTGGTGTCTTTGCAGTAAACGGCAGCGATCCAGTGAGCAACAAATATGCAATCGTCGCAAGGCTGTACTGATCAGCGGCCGGTGACACGAGCTCTCCTGACAAGGCTTCTGGCGCGACATACATCAACGTACCGACAAAGAATCCAGCTCGTGTGAGGCGCTGCTCGGGGGCCATATCGGTATCCGTGGCAATACCGAAATCGAGTAGCTTTACTTGTCGAGTGGCGGGATCGTACATGACATTGTCAGGCTTCAAATCGCGGTGGACGATCCCGACGACATGGGCTGCATGTACGGCATCCGCAATCTGACGAATAATGGTGGCCACCTCATCTGAGGGAAGTGGGCCGTGTTGCTTCGCATAGCGCTCGAGAAGCTCACCGGCAGCCCACTCGATGGCCAAGAAGTGCATACCGGGGCCGGCCTCTCCGACCTCGATGGTTTGCACAACATTTGGATGCTTGACACGCTCACCATATCGGGCTTCGCGGACAAAGCGCGCTACGGCCGTTCTGTCCTGGCGAAGTTTTTCACGCAGGACCTTCACCGCGACCACGCCGTGTACAGGATGCTCAGCGCGGAAGACGGCAGATGTTCCGCCCTCTCCTACCTCGCCACGCAACGTATAGCCGGCCAGGATTCGACCAATCAGGTTCTCTTTCGGCACGCGCGAACCTAACGTCCTGGTACATACCCGTGCAAGCGGAATTCACGATTCCACGACGGAATGTTGATCGATCACGGGACATTCAGGCACGAAGTGGTGCGAACGGTGGATTCTTGACAAAAGTTTGTGTGAATCCTATATACGCGCCGCGTTGTGCTCGCATGCTCATCGCACACGACGAACGACGGCTCACTTCGTAGAGGCGGTTCGCAATGGCTAGAGGGAAAGTGAAGTGGTTCAATGACGCCAAGGGCTATGGCTTCATCGAGCAGCAGGGAGGCGAGGATGTCTTCGTGCACTTCTCGGCGATCACGATGGAGGGGTTCAAGACGCTGGCAGAGGGTCAGGAGGTTGAATTCGAAATTGAAGCGGGAACCAAGGGGCTTCATGCCGCAAACGTTCAACGCGTGACCTAGCTCCAGAACTCCCAGTGTGATCCACGATTCTGTGACCGCCTGCCTAACCAGCAGGCGGTGCTGTTTCCGGGCGCGATCGGATCGAAAGGACTGAGCGTATCGAGATGGGCGCGCACGCTCTATGCTTCGCCCATCCTGCCGAGCAGCGCAATCGGCGCTGGTTGGTTCACTAGTGCCCTTGGGGCCGTACTGGCAGCCGTCCCGTGACTGATCCAACATTCTCCGGCTCGTCCGACGTATCACGACCGAATAGCCCCCGGCTGTTTCTTGTAGACGGCTATGCTCTCATCTACAGAGCGTTTTTTGCCCTCATCTCGCGCCCGCTCACGACGGCGAAGGGTGAGAATACGTCTGCTGCCTGGGGAATTAGCAACTTTGTACAGCGGTTGTTGGCTTCTCACCGTCCTGACTACTTGGGATGGGTCCACGACTCTGGGTTGAGCTTTCGTCATGAGCGATACCCGGCGTATAAGGCAACACGTGAAAAGTTGACTGAAGAGCTGCAGAATGACTTTGATACCGGTATGGAGCGCATCTCCCAAATACTTGACGCGTATAGGATTCCGATTCTTTCTCTCAAGGGCTACGAAGCGGATGACGTTATCGGCACACTTGCGCGCCAAGGAGTCGAGCAGGGCATCAATGTGGTCATCATTTCGGGCGACAAGGACTTCCAGCAATTGGTGAAGCCTGGAGTTTGGCTACTCAATCCGGGTCGCGGGGGGCCGGCAAGCGTGGAAGAGCAGTGGGTGTCAGTTGCGAACGGATCGGACCGGCTAGGTGTGCCCCCTGCCCACGTCACTGATTATCTGGCCTTGGTAGGTGATTCCTCGGACAACGTGCCCGGAGTGAAAGGGGTTGGTGACAAGACCGCGCGTGATCTCGTCGCTGAGTATGGCGATCTAGAGAGGATTCTTGCTGCCGCGCCGATGCTCGCCAAGAAACGTCCGCGTGAAGCGCTCATGGAACATGCGGCCCTGGCGCGGCTCTCGAAGGAATTAGTAACAATCAGAGAAGATTTAACGATAGTACTGTCGGTCGACGATCTTCGTGTGCGTACCCCGGACGTATCCAAGCTCAGGCAGATCTACGTCGAGCTCGAATTTCACTCGATGGCCAAGTCGCTTGGTGACGTGATCGCGAATGCGACTATAGCTATGTCAGTCGACGCACCTGAGGCCATTCCGGAAGTCACGCGTCCTGAAACACACTACGTCACGGTTGATTCGCTCGCTGCGGTGGAACACTTCGCAATGCGAGCACGTCAGGCGCCGTATATCGCGATTGGCACGAGAATCGTGGCCGAACCAGGTAGCCCACAGGAAACAGATCCGCTTCGCTCTACTTTGGTGGCCATGTCTGTTGCAGTAGCACCGGGGGAGGCCTACTACTTTCCATTTCATCATCGTGATCGTGTCGTGCAACCGACGCAGGGTGACTTTCTCCTCGGTGATGCGCCACTTCATAAGATCGATGATTCAGGGAGCAAGGGACGAGGCAGAAAAACGTCCAAGACCCCTGAACTGGGGAGCATAGCGGCGCGAGCATTGGCGGGTAGTGTGGCGACCCCCAAAAATCTCCCAGGACTGAGCGAGCTATCGATGCGTGCGCTGCATGCGCTGCTCGAAGACCCAGCGGTGCTTAAGGTCGCGCACGATGCAAAGCGCGAACTCCTCGTCCTTCGGCGTGCTGGAGTTCTCCTGACCGGTTTGGTCTCGGATACGATGATCGCTAGCTACGTGCTTGATCCTGGCCGTCGTTCTCACGAACTCGATATGCTATCACTCGAGTTTCTGGATCACACCATGACGCGTTACGAAGACCTGTGCGGGAAGGGAAAACAGCAGCTTCCGTTCGATGTGGTGCCAGTCGATTGCGCCCGCGACTTCGCATGCGAAACGGTGGATGTCGTGTGGCAGCTCGAGCAGCTCTTTCGGCCGCAACTTGAAGTACAGCAAATATACGAGCTCTATCGTGATGTCGAAATTCCCCTTACAGGCGTGCTTGCCGACGTTGAATGGGCAGGAATTGAAATTGACCGGTCATGGTTTGCGTCTCTAAAGGAGCGATTTGCGCGCGAACGCCTGCGAGTCGAGCAGGAGATATACCAATCTGCGGGCGCGGAGTTCAACATCCACTCCAATCCGCAGCTTCGTGAAATACTTTTCGACAAGATGAAACTCCCGATCACGAAGCGCACATCGACCGGCCCATCGACGGACGCAAGCGTGTTGCAAGAACTCGCAGAGGCGGGGCACGAATTACCCGTACTGCTGATGGAATACCGTGAGTTGAGCAAGTTGGAGAGCACGTACATCGACACGCTTCCCATGCTTGTGAACCCACACTCGGGACGGCTGCATACATCGTTTAACCAGACGGTGGCAGCTACTGGCCGACTTTCGTCGAGTGACCCCAACCTTCAGAATATTCCCAATCGTCGTGAACTGGGGCGAGAAATTCGCCGCGGTTTCGTACCGCAATCGGGATGGCTGTTGCTGGCCGCGGACTACTCTCAGATCGAGCTGCGTTTGCTGGCGCACCTCTCTGGAGATATCGCGTTTGTCGAGGCGTTCAAATCAGGGGGCGATATTCACAGGCAGACAGCAGCTGTCATCTTCGAGGTTCCTGTTGAGGAGGTAACGTCTGAAATGCGGGCACGCGCAAAGACGATCAACTTTGCGACGATCTACGGACAAGGACCTCATGCACTTTCTCGGCAGCTGAAGATATCTCACGCCGAAGCGAAGGAGTTCATTGAGCGCTATTTCGAGCGATTCAGTCGAGTCCGTGAATATCTCGATTCCATGGTCACTTACGCGCGCGAGCACGGCTATGTCGAAACGATCTTCAAACGTCGTCGATACATCCCGGAGCTCCGCGATCGCAACTTCAACGTGCGTGCCTTCGGTGAACGTACTGCAACGAATTCGCCGATTCAGGGCTCAGCGGCAGACCTTATCAAAATTGCCATGATTCGCGTACACGAACGGCTTCGCGCGGATCGGATGAACAGTCGTATGCTGCTTCAAGTTCACGACGAACTGGTGCTTGAGGTACCTGCCGCTGAACTCGATGCCGCAGTACTGCTAGTGAAGCATGAGATGGAGCATGCTGCGGAGTTATCAGTTCCCCTTCTCGTCGACGTTGGCTCAGGTGCCAATTGGGTGGATACTAAGCACTAGCGCTGGCGTCTCACTGTCGCAGAAGCTGGCGTAATAGGCATTGCAGACTGCGCGGGTTGTGGCAGATCGAATGAACCTGACGAGAATAGCGGTACGATGGGATGGTGGTCTAATGTGTTGATCGACAACATGTTATGTGATTTGAGCACAGAGGGCATTGTGCTTGCCTTTACTTGGCGCGCACTTCCTTCACGAGACGCGTATTCTCGTGGGCTCCCCTCCAGCTAGCCGGACAATCACGATGCTCCGCTCTCGCGTCGGATTCACTCTTATTGAGCTGCTCGTCGTGGTAGTGATCGTAGGAATTCTGGCTGCGATTGCAATTCCCAAGTTCTCGAATACGAAAGGAAAGGCGAACGCAGCGGCCCTGAGAAGCGATTTGCGAAATCTTGCCGTCGCAGAGGAGTCGTATTTCTATGATTCGACAGCATATTCCACGGATATCACTGCACTCAAATTTCGTCCGTCACCTGGAGTGATCATCACGGTGACGACCCCATCAACTGGGACCTGGGTCGCGACGGCAACCCATCCGCTTTCCTACCCGCTTATGTGCGTCATCTACTACGGCAGCGTGGCGTCGCCGCCACCGCCGGCACAACAGGAAGGCACTCCGGCGTGTCAGTAAGCGATACGGAAGCGAACTCGTACTATCAAGAGTTTTCGTCTCGACGCACCGGGATGATCCACGCAATGGATGGAGGCCTTTGGCTTCATCGGCACATATGGAAAGGGCGATCCATGGCGCACTTGGTGTCGACCAATAGGGATCGCCTTCTTGCGTACGGCGCCCGTATAGGAATCCCAGCGACGCGGCTTCAGTTCAAGCCGCTCAAAGACCCACGAACGGGAGATCGTCGGGACACCTGGCATTGGGATCTCGGCGGTCCGTTTTTGCCACCCCGCCGTCGCCAGGTGTGACGGCACTTCTGGCGAAAGTCCACGTCACGCACGTACTCGGCCCCCATCTGGTACATGGCGCATCAAAAGAAGTGACGCCGCGAACATGACGGCGACGGTCATGACGGCTGCACGATACGCGAGGCCAGTGCCTTGTGACGGTTCCAGCGTATCTACCGTGATACCCCAGACGAAGGGGCCAGCGATAGCCGCGGCACGCGAGGAAAGGAGCATCAGGCTAAAGAACCGGCCCGTTTCTTCCGGCGGTACTAGTGAGATCAACAGAGGGCGCTCCGCCGTCGGGACACCGCCAAAAATGAGGCCGATCATCAAGCCGACACCCCAAAATGCGCTTCTGCTCGGCGCCAACACCATGGCAATAAGGAGAGCGATCCAGGCGAGGATGGTTAATATCAACGTCCGACGTGCCCCGAATCGATCGACAAGGCGGCCCGCAACGTAGCTGCCGAAGATCGCCGGTATTGTCAGCACGAGGAATAGCGTCGTCTCCGTACCTTGACCGAAGCCCATTGCCTTGACGGCATAGATAGCCATAAAGGAAACAATCGTACCAATGGCGTCCTGATAGAGGAAGGACGCGAGAATGAACGGCATGACGCCGGGGTACCGCCGAGCGTCGCGCAATGTTTCGCCCACATCCCGAAAGGCTCGCTGCCAGCGAATTGCCGTCTTTTCTACGACGGGGTAGTGATCGCGACAGAAGACAAAGAGTGGAACTGAAAAAAGCAGGAAGAGAACTGCCGTCGGTACAAAGGTGGAGACACGGCCGGCGTGCGCGGTGAAGGGTACCAGCGATCGTAGCGTCGAAACAAACCCCGTGGGCAATGCGCCGAGTAGGGGGAGCACGCCATTGAAGAAGGGGACGACGAGCAACAGTCCTACGATCGTTCCGATGTAACCGACAGCGGTTCCAATACCAGACAGGCGCCCCTGTTCCTCCGGTGGCGCAAGTTCGGGCATCATGGCATTGTAAAACGGCTGAGCCGCCTGATAGGTGTAGTTGGCAATGACAAACGCGGCGAGAACCCAGCCAAAGGTCCCCAACGATGGATGCCACGAAGAAGGAAGTACGACACCGCGAATGACCTCACCACCGGCCACAGGAAGGGTTGCTTGCCCAAGAACACCAATGGCCGCACATGCAATGCAGGAAGCAACGGTGAATCCCACGACCCACGGCTTTCGCCGCCGCCGCGCATCGGAAATGGCTCCGAGTAGTGGAACAGACAGGACGACAAGCAGCGACGAAATCCCGTTGCCAATCGCATAGATGGTATTCGAGGCGCCGAGATCGGCGATGAGCCAAACTGAGAAGTAGAGCGTCGCGACGTTCATCGAAAAGATGGTGTTCGCGAAATCATACAACGCCCAGCTCGCACGCTCTCGCCGGGGAGCGCGAGTCGAAACGACGAGCAAGGGCATCCCAGCATGACGTGGGTCTGAGTCATGCATGCATTCGTCTCCTTTCGTTGATTGACGGCTCACCGAACAGCCCCAAATTACAACGCATGCCGTTCCGCCGCTTTGGCTATTCCAGGGTGACTTCGTTGGTCGCAGCATCCCTGCTTGTGAGCACGGGGTGCGATCGAAGCAAGGCGGCGGTATCCCGCGATACAGTGGCAGCGCGAGCCGAAAGTGCTACCGTGCCGATGACACCGGTCGCGGCCGCCTCTGGATGGAATAGGCTTGCCGGGTTGGCTCTTCTTGTTCAAGGGGATTCCCGTGACGAGGCCGTCGTCTTGCTGCCGGCTGAAAGTGATAGCGTGGCGGCTACGGATATCCGCGCATTGCAGGATCCGCGCGCCCGAGTGACGCTGTTGGGACGTGGGGGCCAACAGATGTCAGCACAATTTGGTACGCTCCCGCCCACAACTGATGGAGAGTGCCGCGTTTGGCCGCTCAGTAACATTCAGGGTGGCGGATCGGGTGCGTCATGGGCGGTAGGGTTCGTCGGTGGACAGTCTGTGCCGCTTGCCCTGGATTCTGTGGATGCACTGACATCGCGAGACAGCATGATGCTTGTTGCCGAAGTATCACGGCTGGCGTCTGTAGTGACATCCTCTACGGCGCCAGCGTTTCAGGGGCTTCGCTTCACAGCACATGACATCAGACGCTTCGAGGCATCGTCCGGGGTTCAGGCGATCGTGGCGCACTTGATTCGCAGAGTGAACCAGGAGGCTAGCCCGCTCGAAGAACAAACACTGCTGATCGCGGAGCGTGACAGTGGCACGACCAGCGGTCCATACCACCTAGTGTATGCGGATCGGACACATGGCCTTGAGGAGGAACTCGCCACGCCGGAAGTCATTGCCGGTGTCCGAATTGCTGGCCGTCCCACGCTCATCGTTGCACGTGACGGAGACGATGGTGTTGCGTACGTTATGCTCGAGCGAATCGCGCCCGGTCAGTGGCGGGTTCGCTGGACGAGTGCAATGACACGGTGTGGTTGAGTCGTCGGCTAAAGAGCCTTTCCCAAAGCAGCGGGTGCACGTACGCGACCAACGGATCCGGCAAGTCCAGCGAGCGTGAGGAGGTAGGGCACGGCCAGGAATAGTTGGTAGGGCACATTCCAACCCATGGCCTGAAACGCAAACTGCAGTGCGCTGGCAGCCCCAAAGACGAGAGCAGCGAGGGCGACGCCGATGGGACGCCATCGACCCAGCACCACGATCGCAATAGCGATGAAGCCTCGTCCAGCTGACATGCCTTCCGCGAAAGTACCTGCTTGTGCAAGCACGAGAGTCCCGCCCGCCAGACCACCCAGCATGCCGGCAACTAGAACGACGCTTGTACGGATCAGTCGTACAGGAACTCCGGCGACTTCGGCTGCTTCCGCATGTTCTCCGATTGCTCGAAGTGCGAGTCCCGCGTGGGTTCGTCCTACCCACCAAGCAAGGAACGGGATGAGTACGTAGACGAAATATGTGACCGGTGGTTGAGTAAAAAGCGCACGTCCCACCCATGGAATCGTCGCCAAACCGGGAACTGCGTAGGGGGCGCTGGTGGGCAACGTGAGTGCCGCACCAGTGCTCCCATAAAGTGAGCGATACAGCGTGCCGGTGACCCCGACGCTGAGCAACGTGATGGCCGTACCGGTAATGATCTGGTCCGCCCGAATCCAAACGACGAAGAGCGCGAACAGCAGGGCGATCATCACGCCACCTAGAATGCTGCCGATGTATCCGGCGACCAGGCCTCCCGTGGTACCTCCTACCAGTGCCCCAAAGGCACCCGCAAGGATAGCACCTTCCAGTCCGATGTTAACCATGCCCGCGCGCTCAACGAGCAGTTCGCCGAGAGCGGCGAGCGCGAGTGGAGTGGCCGTACGGATGGTGGCAGCGAGGAAAGGCGTGAGCACACCCCTCATGAACCCGCGCTCGTCACGACAACGCTTGCTGCTGCTGGACGTGTGTGGTGCTGTAGCGCCAGAATGCCGATGACGGTAAGGATGATCAGCGATTCAATCACCGAGACCAAGGTTGATGGTATGCCCACATCACGCTGCATGGCGCCGCCACCGGCCTCCAAGGCCCCGAAGAAGGTGGCCGAGAGCAGGATACGCCATGGATCCAGGCCGGCGAGCAGCGCGACCGCAATCGCGGTATAACCGTAGCCCGGCGAAATATTTTCGTAGAGCGCGTATGTCACGCCCAACACCTCGATTGCTCCGGCGAGGCCGGCGAGCGCGCCACTGGTGACGAACGCATTTCTTGTGACGCGAACAACGTCGATCTGGCCGGCGCTTTCAGCGGCAGAAGCATTTTCGCCGACCGCAAGAAGTCGAAATCCGGCGGCAGTATGTCGAAAGAGCCAGCCTCCCAGAACGAGCACTGAGCCCGCGAGCAGGACGCCGGTGTGCAGACGGCCCGCTCCCGGAATACGCCCCAGTTGAATGTTCTCTGCGATCGAGGATGTTTGCGGATATGAATGGCTGGGTTCCTGGAGTGGGCCTCGAACGAGATAGGAAACGGCGTGGAGCGCAACGAAATTCAACATGATCGTGCTGATGACTTCGAGTACACCAAACCGTGAGCGCAAGATCGCGGCGATTGCCGCCCAGCTGGCACCGGCAACTACTCCGGCGACCAGTGCAACGCCCGTCGCAAGCAAACCCGAGTGCGGCATCGCCAACGCGACAGCGGCCGCAGCGGCCGCTCCTGCGAGCAACTGCCCTTCCGCGCCGATGTTGAAAACGCCGGCTCGAAACGCGACAGCCACCGCGCAACCGGTCAGCATAAGCGGCACCGCCCGTACGAGCGTCGCGGAGGTCAGAGCATACCATGATCCCACGGAGCCATTCCACAGGGCCTGCGTGGCAGCGGTTGCGGGATAGTCACCAAGCAACAGAAGGCCGAACAGGACGAGGAGTAGCGTGCTGGTGCCGGCAGCATAGGCGAGAACGGACTTAGTGGCAGACATGTCCAGGGATGAGGCGCGGGCCGAGAGATCGAGTTACACTTGACAACCGATGCTCGTAATTGCTCAAAGTGACCCCGGTGCATCCGAACCGGTAGCCGAAGCCGCCGCTCGATGGAGAATGCTTGCGCTTATTGCGCTTGCGGAACTCCTGGGCATGTCCGTCTGGTTCGCGGCCAATGCCGTCGCGCCACAACTGGCCATTCGTTGGAGTCTTTCGCAGAGCGAGGCAGGTTGGCTGAGTACCGCCGTCCAACTCGGGTTTGTTGCCGGGACAGCACTGGCAGCATTGCTCAATTTGGCCGATACGCTCTCGTCGCGCTGGTATTTCGCAATTGCGGCGATCGCAGCGGCGGGGATGAACGGGGCGCTCCTCCTTGCGCCGAACTTCGGATGGGCGGTCGCGTGTCGCGCCCTGACGGGTGTGTGTCTCGCCGGAGTCTATCCACCTGCGATGAAAATGGCAGCCACATGGTTTCGCCATCGGCGCGGATTGGCGATTGGTATCGTGGTTGGCGCACTAACCATTGGCAAGGCCGTTCCATACCTGATTCATGCCATTCCTGGTGCGGGCGTAACACCCGTCGTGCTTTGTGCGTCAGGGGCTGCACTTCTCGCGGCGTTGCTTGTGGGAATCGCCTACCGTGACGGCCCTGCACCGTTTCCGAAGCGGCCGTTTACTTTGGCGCTCGTAGGTGTCGTCCTGCGTGATGCTCGGTACCGCGAAGTCCTGGGAGGATACGCTGGCCACATGCTCGAGCTGTATGCGTGCTGGATCTGGCTTCCATCGTTTCTCGCGGCCAGCGCTGTGGCGCGCGGGGGTGCCGCCGCCGCATCAGGGGGACGGGTTGGCGTATTGTCCTTCGTTGTCCTGGCTACCGGTGCAATTGGCTGCGTGGTCGGTGGCGAGCTTGCTGATCGTGTGGGATACGTTCGTCTGGTGGTCATTGCCATGGCCACAAGCGGCGTGTGTGCGTTGCTCACACCGCTCGTGTTCGGCGGGCCGTCGCTGCTTCTTGTTCCACTGCTGGTCGTATGGAGTGTGTCGGTCATTGCGGACAGCGCCCAATTCTCCACGCTCGTGACTCGGGTGGTCGCGCCACATGCAATCGGTACTGCCCTTACGCTGCAGACTTCCATTGGGTTCTTGCTTACGACCATTACCATCCAGCTCGTTCCGGTCGTGGTGGGATACGTGGGATGGCGCTATGCTTTTCCGATGCTTGCTCTCGGCCCGGTGTTTGGTATTGTCGTGATTCGTCGACTGCAAGCATGAAGTGACATCAGGAAAGACCGAGCATCGCCTGTCCGATGGCGATGCGGTCCAGCGGTACTTCGCGCACGGTGCCGCTGAATACCACGAACATGCGGGTGGCCAGTGCCAGCACCTCGTCGAGATCACTGGAGTACATCACCACCGCCGCGCCACGGGCGCACGCATCACGGAGCCGAATATGTATTTCTTTCATCGCGTGGACATCCAGGCCTCTCGTTGGATTTTCGACCACAAGGGCGTGGGGGTCTGATTCGGCGGACATGAGTGCGAGCTCGCGGGCAAGTACCAACTTTTGCTGATTGCCGCCTGACAAATCGCGCAGCCGAACATGCGGACCCAAGGCCCGCACGTCGAAGTCGGTCAGCAGTGTCTGAGTTCGATCGCGGAGTGCTCGCCAGTCCATCCGGCCACGGCGTTCGCCCGCCCCTCGCAGGGCAATGTTTTCTGTGAGCGATCGATCGAGTAGTACCGCATCCTGATGACGATCCTCGGGGACGAAGCCGACATGTTTTGGGCGCATGAGCTGACCTGCTGAAACATTGAGCCGACCGGCAAGTGCTCGCAGTAGTTCTCTCTGACCCGCGCCTTCGACAGCGGCGATGCCGATGAAGTCGCCTCCCTGAATTGAAAAGCCCGCAGCGCGGATGCTCGTACGACCATCATGACCTGTCACTGAAGCGGCAACGGCGTGAAAAATGGTTGTCGAGTTGTTCTTATCCTCGCGATGACTCTCGACCGTTGGCGCTTGTGCAAATGTGGTCGCGCCCATCATGAGGTGAGTGAGTTGCTCGGGCGTCGCTTCCTGTGCGGAGCCCGTATATACGGTCCGACCTCGTCGAAGAACGGTCACGTCATCTGCAACTGCGAGGGCTTCACGAAGCTTATGCGTGATAAGCACGGCTGTATTGCCCGCTTGGACATATGCGCGAAGCCATCGGAGGAGGTCCTCGGTTTCAAGAGGCGCGAGCACCGCGGTTGGTTCATCGAGAATCAGCACCGAGGCATCGCGAGCGAGCGCCTTGGCAATCTCGACCCGTTGCTGCGCGCTCACAGGCAGTGTTTCTATGAGTGCATCGGGATCGAGCGCAAATCCCGTACGAGTAGCCACGGATTGAACGCGGGCGCGCATGGCATCATAGCGAAGGCGCCCGCGCCCTCCGAGAGACAGGTTCTCCGCAACAGTCATCGATGGAACCAACGTGAAATGTTGGTGCACCATGCCGATTCCAGCGCCGAGTGCGCCCGACGGCGATCCAAGATCGACTGCCTGGCCGTGGACGTGAAGTGAACCGCGATCGGGTTGAGTCATGCCGTACGCAACGCGCATTAGCGTCGTCTTCCCTGCGCCGTTTTCTCCGAGCAACGCATGGATAGTACCGGGACGCACCACCAAGGTGACATCGTCGAGCGCCGTCACGGATGAGTAGCGCTTGGTGATATGTATCATCTCCAGTGCACTCACACCGAGGTTCTTCACAGTGATCAAGGTCTGGCTACTTCACAGTCCGGTGGGCGCCGAGATGAACGACCACGGCAGATCGAACTGGCGCAACAACTCTGTCCCCAAGGCACGTACGCCGAATGTTTCGGTGGCGTAGTGTCCCGAGTAGAGCACTGCGATGCCAAGCTCAGATGCCTCGACGCCCGTGTGGTGCGCTCCTTCCCCAACAATCAGCGTGTCGATACCGGCAGCCGAGGCCTCTCGAAGCGAGTCACTGGACGCACCCGCGCCAGTGCAGATGGCCCAGCGTCGCGTCCGGCGTCCGGGAGAGACGCCGACACACACCAGATGACCTCCTTCCGCAACGGCAACGGTGTTGGCGCGTTCGGCGAGTGTCGTTGTCAAAAGATCGCTGTCACCGCACACACCGACCATGATCGACTGGAATTGTGCGAAACCACCAGTTGGCTCAAGGCCAAGGGCTTGCGCGAACAATGCGTTGTTGCCCAGCGTTGGATGGAGATCCAGAGGCAGGTGGGCGCTATAGACCGCGATGTCATTAGCGAACAGGCGCTGATAGCGCTGATACAGTCGGCCGCGCAGCGGTTGTAGCCCCGACCAGAACAGCCCGTGATGTACGATGAGGAGATTGGCGCCGGCATCGGCTGCCCCTTCGATGGTCTGAAGCGAGGCATCGACCGACACGGCCACACGGCTTACCGGGCCCACATGCTCGACCTGGACACCGTTTAATGCGCCTGGGTAGTCGGGTACGTTGGCGGTGTTCAGCAATCGGTCGAGATGCTCCGCAACGGATGCGAGTGCAATCCCGGGCAGTCCGGTGCCGATCATGGCTGTTGCTTGGAAGCCGTAGAGGTGAAACGGCCTGCGTGCATTTCGATCTGTACCGAATCGACGAGGTGACGCGTGGTAGCGGGCACTTGTGTCTTCAGCGATGGGTTCAAAATGAGTGATACAACATCGCTCGACGTTCCAAGACGAATGACGCGGGCCTTGAAGGTTCCGCTCCTTACCTCGCGAGCAACGGTGAGAAACGCATGCGGGAGGTCGATGACGACGCTACCGATGGTAATTTCTGGCGCGACGGAATTCTGGTTGGAATTGGAGCCGATGATGAGCGCTTTTTTTGTCTCGCGGGCGGCTTGAAAGACCCCAAGTCCGGCGGCGTCTGCATTCTGAAATATGACGTCGGCGTTGCGTCCGATTTGTGCGAGCGCCTGTTCCTTTCCGGCACTGACGTCCTCCCAATTTCCAAGATATGACGTGAGAACCGATACCTTTGGATTGACGGCTTTCGCGCCTTCGGCAAACGCGGTGAAGCTTTCCTTCACGGGGGGGAGTTCTGTGCCGCCGATCACACCCAGGACATTTGACTTGGTCATCGTGCCAGCGACCATGCCGGCCAGATAGGCCGCATCTGCAAAAGCGAACTCGATCCCTGCGACGTTGGCGCCGCTCGTATTGCTCGACGTGGTGATGTAGACAGTCTTGGGGAAATCGGGGCCTACCCGCTTGGCGGCATCCTGGAACTCAAAGCCATGGCCGAATACGAGATCGTAGCCTTGGGCCCCATATTGGCGGAACTGCTCTTCAAACTCCGCAGGCGTTTTTGTCTGGATGTGACTGACCGTTGCGCCAAGGCTGTCCTTGATGCGCATTAGCCCCTGATAGGCACCTCCGTTCCATGATTGATCGCTAATCGGACCTGGGGTGAGCAGCGCAACACGGAATTGCTGATTTCCGGCGGGCGCGTTGTCCTTTCCACCGCATGCGGAAAGAGCGATCGCCAAGAAGGCGGCAATGTTGATAGCTGTGGAAAAAGTGCGGCATCTCTGCATTGTCTATGACATAAGATGTTGATATAAAACGTCTTGTGGAAATGTTGACAACAGCAGAAACAAGCCGTAAACATACGTTTCAATCAAAATCACTCCGACTTCCACCGAGCACGAGATCAATTACGCGTTCGAGGTCATCGTGACTGTAGAACGTGATGCGAATGACCCCCCTTTCCTTGCCAGTTTGCTGAAGATTGACGTCGGTCTGCAGCCGTTTGCGAAGTTGCTCTTCGATTCGCCGCGCGCTTGGATCGAGGCTCAGCGTTTGTGCAGGCCCGGTCTTCGACTTTTCATGCGCAGAAAGGGTTGGGTCCATCGCCATTTCGCGAGCTCGAGATTCCACGTCCCGAACAGACAGTTGACGAGCAACGATCTCGTTTGCCAGGTCGAGTTGCTTCCGCTGGTCCTTCACTGCAAGAAGTGCTCGGGCGTGCCCGGTTGTCAGCCGTCCCTGTTCAACCATCGTCCTCACGGCGACTGGCAGCGTCAAGACGCGAAGCAAATTTGTGATGGTGGTCCTGTCCTTTCCCACAGCATCGGCAACCTGTTGTTGTGTCAGTTCAAACTCTTCGATGAGGCGCTGATATCCCTCTGCTTCTTCGAGCGCGTTCAGGTCGGCGCGCTGGAGATTTTCCACCAGAGCGAGCGTTAGCATCGCCCGATCATCGAAGTCTCGAACAATCGCTGGAATCTCAGTCCAGCCGAGTCTTGTGGCAGCTCGTAGGCGCCGCTCGCCAGCCACGAGCTCCCAGCCACCTTCCGCTCTGGCTCGGACAGTAATTGGCTGTAGGAGCCCACTTACGCGGATTGATGCCTCCAATTCCGCGAGCTCTGATTCGCCGAAAGTGCGTCGCGGTTGAAAATGGTTTGGCGTGATTGCCCCGATTCGAACCGTCTGAAGGTCCGAAGCGGGCACAGCAACGGTAGTGGGTGCTGTGGATTGTTCGCGTTGCTGCTTGGCCGTGGAAATAAGGGCCTCCAGTCCTCGTCCAAGCCTGCGAGGTGCGTCCGCGCTCACGTTGATACCTCTGGTGACGGCTGCTCGGTGGAGGTGGGATGCCCAGCTATCTCCTTCGCGGTCCTTGTCTCTCGTGCAATGAGTTCGTGCGCTATGGCCATATATGCTTGCGCCCCAATGCTTTGTACATCGTACAGAACGATGGGCTTTCCAAAGCTCGGCGCTTCTGCCAGTCGCACGTTTCGAGGGACGACTGTGTCAAACACTTGCGACCCAAAGTATTCGCGAGCGTCGGCTGCGACCTGGCGCGACAGGTTCAGCCGTGCGTCGTACATGGTGAGCAATACTCCAGAAATGCCGAGCCCGGGGTTCACGCCATGCTGAATGAGGTGCACTGTGTTGAGGAGTTGGCTAAGTCCTTCTAGTGCGTAGTACTCGCACTGAAGCGGAATGAGCAGTGTGTCAGCTGCCGCCAGCATGTTCAGGGTGATCAGGCCGAGGGACGGCGGGCAATCGATCAGGATGAAATCGTACTCGTCGCGGACCTTTGTGACCGCCTCGCGCATTCTGGCTTCTCGACCAACCAAGTTCACGAGCTCGATTTCGGCGCCGGCAAGATCAGGTGTGGCTGGTAGTACGTCCAGGCGGGAGAATTGGACGCCACGTTGTCGCGCGTCGGCGATCGTCGCACTGCCAAGCAGGACGTCGTAAGTGGTTGTTTCGAAGGTTCCTCGTTCGACTCCAACCCCGCTGGTGGCGTTACCCTGCGGGTCTCCGTCGATGAGTAATGTGCGTCGTTCGGCCACCGCGAGGCTCGCGGCGAGGTTGACGGCGGTGGTCGTCTTGCCGACCCCGCCCTTTTGATTTGCTATCGCGATGACGCGGGCCACAGAATTCAGCGATTTAGGGAAAGCCGACAGAATGGGACGGCACGCCCAATAGTAACCCCCGACAAAGACTGTGGCACGTGGCACACTGTACGAAAGACTGATACACCAACCGATTTCATGTGGGAGCGTGCCACGTGCAACGTCCTCAAATCATGGCGTGGCGCCCTTCGCTAGACCGAGCGTGACGATTCAGCGACTGCCAGGGACAAACAACCACCGAGCCGTGATGAACACTGTCACGGTCTGCTCGCCAGGGTTGATTGGAGTGGGCGCAGCGGCAACGATTCCCTTGGCCCGCATTCCAAGGTCGAACATCGGGCGCGGAGGAATTGTCGGACCACCCGTCGAGAGCTCCACAAGACTGCCAATCGACCCGCCCGCAGCCCGAGCCATAGCCTCGGCGTCAGCTCGGGCGCTCGTAACGGCCGTTGAGATTGCTTGACGTCGAGCCTCGTCGATGGACGATGCGTAAAATGTCAGGCTATTGATCATGTTCGCGCCGGCGCCCAATGCAGCGTCAACGATCGATCCTGCCTGTTCAGCTCGCTTCGTCTCGGCCCGGATGGCATTAGTTACCACGTACGCAACTACCCGCGGAGCGGCACCACCGCTCGTGTTGTCGTACTTCATCTCCGGATACACAGTGTAGCCCTCAGTAGTGAGTTGCTCACGTGTCAGGCCAAGCTTCGCAAGCGCATCCAGTACCGCCTTCGTGTGTTGCGCATTGTCCGCCGCCGCCGCCGCCGCCGTCGTAGCCCGCGTTTGGACATTGACCATGATCGACGCGCGATCGGGAGTCACCTTTGCCTCGCCTTGGCCCGAAGCCGCAATAACCGGCTGAGATACCGGCATGCTTTGGCTGCGCGCGGCGGCCAGCGGTGCCAACGGGGTTGTGAAGAATAGTAGACCAAGGCGGAACGACCGCGAGGACATCGCAAATGAAGGCATTGCTAAAAGGGGGTCGAGGTACAAATAATTATCGGTATGATACTAAATCCTCACCAGCGCATGTTGAGTCAACTTTAGGGAGACGCGCAAACACACAGCAGTTGCACACCTTCGGATGCTCACGGGCTAGGTTCGCAGGAATCTGACCACACGGACGGGGCGCCGCGCCGACTGCGCCGTCGCGCCGCTGAATGAGTATTAGGTCGTACTGCACACCCACTTACCCCACGCGAATACGCGCGGTGTACAGGCTGGCTAAGCGAACCCCTATTCCGGCGAGATCGAACGTCGTCGAACACGGCCGGATACAGACGACGTCCGACGTCGTTTCTCGATCTCGATCACGAGATTCTGCACGTCCGTCGGGCTCACGCCGGGAGCGCCAGCCGCCTGTGCAAGGGTGAGGGGTCGAAGCCGAACGAGCTTCTGTCGTGCTTCCAGCGAGAGAGAAAGCATCTCATCGTAAGGCAGCTCCGCGTCGAGCGGAAAATCGCCCATACGACGAAGCTTGTCCGCCTGCGAGCGTTCCCTGTCAAAGTAGCCCGAGTATTTGAGCTCGAGTTCAGTACTGATAACGGCGTCCGCAGGAAGATCTGCGCCTACTCCCTTTGCGCGGAAAAGATCACCGAGAGCAATGTGCTGCCTCCGTGCCACTTCGGAGATTCGGACGGCGTGCGCGAGCGGCGCACTACCCGCAGCGGCAAGCACCGGCGCAGCCTCCTCGGGTTGAATCGACGTCTTGTCAGCGAGCGTTCGCGCCTCGTCTTCCGCCGCGAGGCGTCGATCAATGGTATCGCGTTCGTGCTCGTCATAAAGATCGAGCGCCAAACCAATAGACGCGAGACGCCGCAACGCATTGTCCTGTCGTACGGTTAACCGGAACTCCGAACGAGACGTAAACAGCCGATACGGCTCCTCTACACCACGTGTCACAAGATCGTCTACCAGCACGCCAATGTAAGACGACTCGCGGCCGAGTATGAGCGGAGGTAGACTGAGTGCCAACGCCGCTGCATTGGCACCGGCGACAAGCCCTTGACCTGCAGCCTCTTCATAGCCGGTGGTCCCATTGATCTGACCAGCGAAGAACAGGCCCGGCAACGCGCGAACCTGCAGCATGGAATCAAGCTGCGTGGGTGGATAGTAATCGTATTCAATCGCGTAGCCCGCCCGTGTCATGCGAACACGTTCCAGTCCCGGAACTGAATGCAGAACGGCAAGCTGTACGGGCGCGGGCAGCGATGTACTCAGCCCATTCACGTACAACTCGGAGGTGTCATGACCCTCGGGCTCCAGAAACAGCTGGTGACGTTCCGCATCCGGGAACTTCACGATCTTGTCCTCGACCGAAGGGCAGTACCGTGGGCCTCGAGATACGATGGTCCCCCCATACATGGCCGATTCGCCGATGTGTGCCCCGATGAGCTCTTTTCCCTCCGCGCCAAGGAACGTGATGAGACAGGGCATTTGCACGGGATGCCGGGTCTTGCCAGCCTGATCACGCCGCGGTGATGTCCAGAAGTGAGACCAGGAATAGTCGAACTGCTCGATCTCACTTTCCTGAAGGGCGAGCATGGTACTATCGACCGTGCGCCCATCGATGCGAGGTGGCGTGCCCGTCTTGAAACGTGCGACCTCGAGCCCGGCGCGTTCGAGCTGCTCGGCCAGATGTGTCGCAGAGTTCTCGCCGGCACGACCGCCGGCAAGTGACGTCGTCGTGCCGATATGAATACGTCCGCGCAGAAACGTGCCCGTTGTGACAACGACTGTGCGGGCACCAAACCGGCGGCCTTCGAGTGTTTCGACTCCAGTGACGCAATCACCATCCATGATCAACCGGGCGACGGTGCCCTGCACCGTCTCAAGAGACGCATGCTGCTCAACGAGCGAGCGGACGGCACGACGATACAAGCCACGGTCGCACTGTGCGCGAGGGGCCCATACCGCAGGCCCCTTGCTTCGATTGAGCATGCGAAACTGGAGCGATGCGAGATCTGTTGCGCGTCCCATGATGCCACCGAGCGCATCCACCTCGCGAACGACCGTACCCTTCGCAACCCCTCCGATCGCAGGATTGCAGGACATCTGGCCAATCGTCTCCAGCGCACTCGTGACCAGTGCGGTACGTGCGCCGCGTCGAGCGGCAGCGACAGCTGCCTCGGTTCCGGCGTGCCCGGCACCAATCACGAGCACGTCGAACTCGGCTTCAAAAAGAGGGAACAAGGACGACATACCGAAACGTAGTACTCAGACGGATCAGGCGAACGACGGCTGCGGCAGATTGCTGGCCGGTGCCGCGCGGTTGTACTTTCTGGCGGACTTTCATTTGCAAGAAATCAATATGTCGAACCACTCGTTTCTCAGCCATTCAGCCCGAATTGCCAGTGCCTGCATTCTGCTCGCTGCCTGCCACGGACCTGCCCCCATTCCATCGCCGTCGCATGGCGTGAGGCCAGGTAGCGTTGGTGCGCCAACGCAGCTATCCGCAGCTGAAGCGCGAATTCGGGCGCAGGTGGTCGCGCATCACACCGCGGACATCGCGTTGCTGGAACAGGCGGTGAACATCTCCAGCGGCTCACAAAACGCCGCAGGCGTGCGCAAAGTGGGCGATCTCTTCGCCGTGGAGCTCAAGGCGATGGGCTTCGATGTCCGCTGGGCTGATATGCCACCCGGTATGCACCGGGGCGGACATCTTGTCGCGGAACGACAAGGTGCCCACGGCCCGCGGTTGCTCCTCATCGGACACCTGGATACGGTGTTTGAAGGCGACGGCCAGCGGTTCATACGCGATGATACCATCGCGCATGGTGCCGGCACATCCGACATGAAGGGTGGAGATGTTGCAATGCTTTCCGCGCTGCGGGCACTCAGCGCAACCGGTGGGCTTGAAGACAGTCGCATCATTGTCATCATGACCGGTGATGAAGAAGCAATGGGTACACCGCAAGAGTACGCGCGCCGGGATCTCATCGAGGCCGCGCAGCGTAGCGATATCGCGCTCGCCTTTGAAGGTGGCCGGGCAGAGCGTGTGTCTATTTCGCGGCGAGGCTCAAGCTCGTGGACGCTCACAACGACCGCACGGCAAGCTCATTCGGCTGGCGTGTTCAACAGTGGCGGTTTTGGTGCGATCTACGAAACCGCACGCATTCTCGACGCCTTCCGACGTGAAATGAGTGGCGACCCGACGCTCACGTTGAATGCGGGGATCATGGCCGGCGGCGTAGACGTCGTTCGGGACTCATCCGGCGCCATGACCGCAAGTGGAAAGACAAATATTATTTCACCAAAATCGATCGTGAATGGCGATTTGCGCTTTCTGAGGGAAACGCAAAAGGACTCAGCGCGGGTAAAAATGCGTGCGATCGTTGCACAACATCTTCTCGGCAGTACGGCGGAAATCATATTTCGGGACAGCTACCCAGCGATGCCGCCAACCGCCGCAGGTGCTGCCCTCCTCGTGCAGTTTGATGCAGTTAGTCGCTCGCTAGGGTATGGTCCAGTCGAGGGTGATCCACCTGAAAGCCGCGGAGCGGGCGACGTGTCGTTCGTCGCACCCTTCCTGGCCGGAATGGACGGACTGGGCGTGTCGGGTCGTGGCGCTCACTCTCCCGAAGAATCCATCTTCCTGAATTCGCTCACCATGGCTGCCGAAAGAGCGGCGGTGTTGATGCACCGCCTCATCACCGGCCCGCGCTGACGAGCGTAACTCACGCACGAGGATCTCATGCCACTTCAAGTTTCTCACGGTGTTCCGACCCTGTTCTTCAGGCGCAACGCGTACGAGCGTGCTGACCTCTCTCGCCCAGCGCTCGACGCGCGCTTGGGCCTGACCGACGCAGAATTTCGCGTGGAAGGGGACCTGATCGCCATCGGGCCCATTTACGACGTCGACGCGCTCGGCACCCTCGTCGACGAACTCGAAGCGAGCGGCCTTACATACTTCGAGGACTTCTTTGAGCTAAGTGGAAATTGGCCAGAATGGTTGTCCGTGCTCGCTGGGACAGGCGGTTGAACGACCCACAGGCTATCGTGAATGCGTGATTTCATTTCGGGGTTGCGCAATTGACGTGAGGGGGCCAATGCGCAGTAGTCCGTGCCAATTGCACTCAAAACACCAACTCGGGCGTAGGCGCGGAAGGAAGAACGTCCATCCCCTTGACTGCACGTGCAACGTCGCGGCATCGCAATTCGGACAGCGATCCCCTTCGGGGAGGATGAAATAGAAAAAGACCGTCACCGCAACGGCACGTACTGCGAAAAAGGTCAGGAATGCCACGACGAAAATTACGGCGTCGATCATCGATTCCCTCTTGCTCGTCGTCATAGAGATAGACCTGCCGCTCGAACAACAGGCCACATGCGCTTTGGCGACCGATGCGTGGTATCAAAGCCGTTGTTCGACGAGCGACCAAAGTTCTACTCGGGCCACGCCATCCTCGACCTGATCGATGCAGACTTCCTCACCCACGGGGATGAAACCGTCGGTAATATCACGGGCCCGGACGGTTTGCATACTCGTTCCGTCGTCGAACTGGATGACACCTTCGCCTCCGGCTGGTATATCCGTGATAGCGATGCCAACTCTACCCTGAAGAACAAAGCGAGGATCTTCGGGATCGTGGTCAGGTTGCATCCGGGCGGCTGCGATCGCGACGCGCGTTACAATCGTTGCCCACACCGCCGCGAGCAAAACGGCGATCAGCGTACCACGAGCAGGCGTCATCCGTTCGGGGCGGGTCAGCAAGTAGCCAGACACGCCGAACATGACTAGGAATCCCACGACGGCTGGCTCCGACCTGCGCAATGGAAGGGAGTCCGGGTGGCGGCGTGTTCGACGTTCCGCGCCGAAGAACATCAGCCGTACACCGAGCAACAGACCGGAAATGAACGCACCAAGAAAGACAACGTTCATGACTCAATCAATCGCGTGTGCCAGGAACTCGAGCGCCCGCTCCTCCGCATAGAAACGGGCGGACAAAGGACGCCTGCCACTGACGAAGCCGACATGGCCGCCTTTCGGCCAGAACTCCGGAACGAGGAAGGCATTCGACTTGGCAACGAGGGAAACCTCTTCCAAGACTTGATGCGGCAGGAAGGGATCGTCGAACGAACTGATAAGCAATGTCGGGCGCCGAATGTCATGGAGATATCGCACGGAACTCGACTGCTGGTAGTAGTCGTGGGCGCTCCGAAAACCATGGACAGGGGCAGTGACGGCGTCATCAAAGTCGTAGAGGGTGCGTGCACTGGCGAGAGCGTCCGAGCTGAACAATCCCGGATACTGTGTGAGCTTGGCAGTGGCCTTGGTGCGAAGCGACCGGAGAAAATGACGAGTGTAGACACGAGAGAAGCCATGTTCAATGTGGCGAGAACCCCGCTCCAGGTCGAACGGTACCGAAATCGCAACGGCCGCGCGGACCTGCGGAGGTAGATCTGCCCCTCGTTCACCGAGCCACTTGAGCAACACGTTGCCGCCAAGGCTGATCCCAACGACCACAAGAGGCTGTGTGGGCCTCTCACGAATCAAGCGCCGAACGACGAAATCAATGTCCGATGTTTCGCCCGAGTGATACATGCGGCGCGCCAGGTTCATTTCGCCGTTGCATCCGCGAAAAATCAGAGCGTCTGCTGCCCACCCGCGCAAGGCTGCTTGCGCCAAGAGCCCGCGGAGGTAGTGTGAACGGATCGTACCCTCGAGACCGTGCAGAATGACCAGACGCGGACCCTCCGCGCCCTCAGCACTCGACGGGTCGAGCCTGCGAAGTTCGATGTGATCACCGTCCGGCGTAGCCCACCGTTCAGCGCGTGTGGCGTCGACCGGTAAGCGTCGCGCGAGCCTACCCCACAGCGTTTGCAGGTGGGGGCCCGGTACCCACCACGCGGGGGTATAGGTAAGTTCGCTAGTACGGCTCACGCGAGTGGGATGCAATCGGGGACGCGGACCGTCCGCGCCGTTCAATAATATCAAAGCCGCGTGTATGGACGTTCAGATATTTGGGGTGAAGAAGAACGCCGAGACACGAAAGGCACTCCGTTTCTTTGCCGAACGTCGCGTCAAAACGCATTTCGTGGATTTGCAGGAACGCGCCGCTTCTCGCGGCGAATTGCAGCGGTTTGCCCAAAAATTCGGCGTTCCTGCACTACTCGACGATCAATCCCGCCGATTCGGCGAACTCGGGTTACGGACAGCCCGGTACGGAGACGAACGCTGGCTCGAGATACTCCTGGATGAGCCACTCATGCTGAAGATGCCGCTCGTGCGGCACGGAAACGCGCTGACCATCGGCGCAGCGGAGACGACGTGGAAGAGTTGGCTGGCAACGTAACCACCGTGGTGGCATGACGCAGATTGCCATTGGAAACGCGGGCGTGGAGTTTGGCGCGACCACGCTCTTCACTGACGTCACGCTGACGATCAGTGCCGGAGAGCGTTGGGGTGTCGTGGGGCGCAATGGAACAGGCAAGACCACGCTTTTCAAGCTCATGACAGGTGACCTGACGCCCTCCAAGGGGACAGTAGCACGACAGACAGGGCTCAGTGTGTCCTTGCTAGGCCAGCATCGCGATTTCGGCACCGCTACCACGGTGTGGGAAGCGGCAGCCGGTCCATTTGCGGAATTGCTTGCGCTGGAACAGTCACTGGCGGAACAGGGTCATGCCCTTGCTGACAATCACCATGAGGCTGCTCTCGCCCGCTATGGGAGAGACTTGGAGCGGTTCGAACGGGAGGGGGGCTACACCATTGCCCCTCGAGTCGATGCGGTCCTGCAAGGGCTCGGCTTTGACGCCACCAAGGCACGGACGCAGCCCCTCGAGCAGTTGAGCGGGGGGGAACGAGGACGCGTCGGACTTGCTCGGCAACTCGTCGCCCCGTCCGATATTCTCCTGCTTGATGAACCTACGAACCACTTGGATCTCGAAACGACAAGGTGGCTCGAACAGTATCTGCTTGAAACAGATCGCACGGTTGTGCTCGTCAGCCATGATCGGGCGTTCTTGGCCGCTGTCGTGGATCATGTCCTCCACTTTGAGGGCGGCTCGGCAGCGGCCTACGTCGGCGGGTACGAAGCATTTATACAGCAACGCGAGGAGCGCCGGCTATCGCAACAGCGGGCCTTTGACAAACAACAAAAGGTTATTGCCGCTCAGGTGGACTACATCGCTCGCAACTTGGCCGGTCAGAATACAAAACAGGCAAAAGGGCGCCGAAAGTTGCTTGCGCGGCTACCGCGCCTTAGCTCGCCGGTTGGTGAAGACGGCGTAATGGCTCTTCGTCTCGAAGTGGCGGAGCGGGGTGGTGACCAGGTCGCCGTTGCTGAAGATCTGACGATTGCTGTGCAGAATCGAACCCTGATCAAGAAGTTCAGCGGCCGCGTCATGCGTGGTGATCGGCTTGGGATACTGGGCCCGAACGGGTCTGGAAAGTCCACACTGCTCAAGACCCTGGTAGGCGAGCGAAGTCCGGAGGCTGGTGAACTCAAGGTCGGCAACTCGATCAGGGTTGCCTACTACGACCAGAATCTAGGTCAGGTGCCGCTGGACAAGACGCTCTATACAGTCATCGAAGAGTTCCGCCCCCAGTGGGAGCGCCGAATGATTCAAGGCCATCTGGGGCGCTTCGGGTTTTCTGGCGATGAGGTGCAGCGCAAGGCGCAGACGCTGTCGGGAGGAGAACGCGCACGTGTCGCACTGGCGATGTTGATGCTATCACGCGCGAACCTCCTGGTGCTGGACGAGCCTACGAACCACTTGGACGTGGAGACAATTGAAATTCTGGAAGATGCTATTGAAGGCTACGAAGGAACTGTTATCCTCGTGAGCCATGATCGCGCCATGCTGCGGGCGCTCGCGAGCAAGGTCTGGGTACTTCACGACACGCATATTACCGAGTTTGACGGCAGCTTTGCGGAATGGGAAATCGTGAGCGAGGAACGCGCCCACGCGGCAGCGGTGCGTGCATCAGAAGAGGTGGCCCTGCGCAGGGTGGATGAGAAGAAGCGAACAGCGCGTCGGGAGGAACGTTCCAGCGGCGAGGATCCGCGACGCGCGATCAAGCTGGCGCGTGAAAAGGCGACGCAGTCCGAGCGTGACGTGGCGGAGCTGGAGTCCGAAGTGTCCCGCCTGACAACAACGCTTGACGATCCAGAACTCTATACGCGCTCGAGCGGGGTAGAACACGCACACAAGCTCGGCGCTGAGCTGGACAAGGCACGGAAACGACTGGACCGCGCCTTGGTCGAATGGGAAAAGCATACCGCGTCGCTCGAATCGCTCGAGCGCGCGCCGACCGCATCGTAAGGGAGGAAAGGCCGTGACCCCATGGGTCCAGCGTTTATTGTTCGCAAACGTAGTGATGTATTTCGTACAGCAGACGTCGCCTGCGATTACATCTCAGCTCGCTTTCGTGCCCGCGCTCATCATCGCGCGGCCGTGGACGATTCTCACCTACATGTTCCTGCACGGCAGCCTGACGCACATTTTGTTCAACATGTTGGCGCTCTACTTCTTTGGGCCACGAGTCGAAGCACGCCTAGGAGCTGAACGGTTCTTTGCACTCTATTTTGTCAGCGGTACGTTCGGCGCCCTGTTGTCGTTTGTGTTCGCACCCTACGTGGCGATCCTAGGTGCTTCAGGTGCGATCTTCGGGGTCATGATTGCGTACGCGCGATTCTGGCCGCGAGACCGAATTTTACTCTGGGGCATCGTGCCCATCGAAGCGCGATGGCTCATTGTACTCACCACGATCATGTCGATTTTCAGCGGTCTCGGAGGATCCCGTTCCGGTGTTGCCGATTTCGCACATCTCGGCGGCTACCTCGGCGGCTTTCTCTACCTGCTGTTTCTGGAACGACGTCACGGCGCCAAGCAGTTCAAGCGCCAGGCAACGGCAGTCCCGCCCGCCGACTCACTGCTCGGAAACTGGAAGAACGTGAACAGGTCCACAATCCACTCCGTCAACAAAGACGAGGTAGACCGAATCCTCGACAAGATCAGCGCATCTGGTATCAACACCCTTACGCCTCAGGAGCGCCTCTTCCTCTCGAATTTCGTTCCGCCCGACGACCGAAAGCCCATTCTGCCCAGCTGATATCGGTTTCCCTAGAATTCTCCGACAAAACTAATTTCTGGTTCGAGCTCGTAGCCAAAGCGCTCGCGCACTGCTGTTTGTGCATGTGTGATCAGGCCGATGACGTCAGCGCTCGTCGCGTGGCCGAGGTTGACCATGATGTTGGCGTGAATGTGCGAGATCTGTGCGTCGCCCACTCGAAAACCCTTGAGTCCACATTGATCCACGAGACGGCCAGCGCCTACGCCTTCAATCTTCTTGAAGATGGACCCCGCGCTCGGATGCCAGTCAAGCCACGGATGCCGAGCGCCCCGCCAGCTCAGGTTCTCTTGCATGATGCGATGCATCACATTGGAGTCCTTGTGTTCGAGCTTGAACGTCGCGGACAACACGACATCACGACGATGATGAAGGACAGTGTCGTCGTAACCGAACTGCATGTAGGCGGCATCAACGGACCGGCGCTCGCCATCCTCCAAAAGCAAATCGGCGGATTCGAAAACCTCAGCAATGAACGTCGTACGTTCACGTTCAGGCGCCGGAGAGAGAAAATGCAGGTTCTGCCAGATTGCGCCGCCAACGGTGCTAGGAATGCCAACGTAGTGCTCGAGACCTGACCACCCGCGTTCAACGGCCGCAGGAATGATTCGCGCCATCACCACACCGCTCTCGACCCAGAGTCGTCCGTCATCGCCGAACTCGAAATGGGAGGCCATATTACGAATGACCAGGCCACGAACACCCTCGTCCGACACGAGAACATTGGCTCCCAGCCCCAGCACGATCCACGGAACCTCGGCACGGCGCGCGGTTAGGATGGCAGCAGCAAGATCATCGGCACTCTCTGCTTCGTAGAACAGGTCCGCAGGCCCGCCAATCCTGAATGTGGTGTACGGAGCAAGAACCTCCTCGCGTTTCAGCCGACCGCTCGCCAGACTGGCAGCAACGGTGACGAGCGCAGCGGGGGCGACCTTCGAGACTGACCCAGTGGAGGGAAGCTTGGACATTGGCCAAGGAAAGAAATCATGAACGACGTGCTACCGCTACCGCGCGCCATGAACATACGCAGGACACTGGCCGCCGTCCTCGCCGTCCTGTCGATCGCGGTGCCGCTCAAGGCGCAGCGAGCAGAACTCGAGAAGCGCATTAGGCGCGATACGCTACCAAATGGCCTCGAGGTCATCGTCGTCGAGAATCACGGTGTCCCGCTGACAACGGTGGAAGCGGATGCCAAGAACGGGTCGTTCACGCAATCTGCAACGTACGAAGGCCTGTCGCATCTCTACGAGCATATGTTCTTCAAGGCGAACGCGACATATCCACAACCAGAAGCCTTCGTTAGTCGTGCTTCGGAGCTGGGAGCCGTGTTCAACGGCACCACACAAGAAGAGCAGGTCAACTATTATCTCACCGTGCCGTCGGACAGTACCTACCCCGCCTTGGCACTGCTCGCCTCCGCGCTCCGGGCCCCGCTCTTCCTTGCTGAAGAACTTGAACGCGAGCGCGCTGTCGTCATTGGTGAGTATGACCGTGCCGAGTCCGACCCGTTCTATGCGTTGCGCACCGCGACGGGAAAGGCATTGTGGGGTAGCGCGTGGAGCCGTAAGAACCCGCTTGGTGAACGCAACGTCATCCTGGCCACCACGCCTGACCAGATGCGCACTATCCAGCGGAAATACTATATCCCGAACAACACCGCCGTGATCATCACGGGTGATGTGAACGCTGATTCGATCTTCGCCGCGGCGCGCCGATTGTTCGGATCGTGGGCGCGCGGCGATGATCCGGCCAAAACAGATCCGGTCCCCCCTGTTCCGCCGCTGACGAAAAACGTTGGCGTGGTCGTCGAACAGCCCGTCAACTCCGTGCTGGTCATGCTGCAGTGGCACGGGCCAGGCGCGCACACCGACGTGCCGGCCACCTATGCTGCGGACGTATTCTCAGACGTGCTCAATCAACCGGGATCGCGATTCCAGAGAAAACTTGTGGATAGCGGCCTGTGGCAGTCGTTGGGGGTGAACTACTACACTCTCAACTACGTCGGCCCCATCACCATCAGCGGGGAAGTAGCGCCAGACAAGCTCCGTGAAGCAATCGCTGCCCTTGACCGCGAACTCATCGAAGTCGTAAAACCCGGCTACATCACGGTTGAGGCAGTGGATGGGGTAAAGAAGACACGAATTGTCGGGACGATGGAGAGCCTGGAGCGTTCATCCGGCTTCGCGCACCAACTCGGATTCTGGTGGGCCGTCACAGGGCTCGACTACTTCTTTGGATACGTCGATACAATGGGCAAGCAAACACCGGAAGATCTAAGGAAATACGCCGAACGATATATCGTGGGTCGCACCCGGGTGACGGGAGTGTTGTTGTCTCCCGAAACGCGGAAGGCGATCAAACTGACCGAGAGCGAACTGACCGGGGGCACGCCGTGATGCGGTCGTCCAGGAACGTTGCCATTGGCATCGCGGCGATGGTGCTCTGTTTCGCCGAACCGGCAGAATCGCGCGTGCCTCAAATCCGCGGACACACGACATCGGCCGAGGCGCCCGACAGCGCCGTCACGCAACGATTCGAAGTAAGCGGGCTGCCCGTCATTCTCCGTCGCAATGCGGCGAATGAGGTCGTGGTGGCAAATCTCTATCTGCTCGGCGGAACTCGGCAGCTCACGAAACAAACGGCAGGCATCGAGGCCCTCCTGTTGGCGGCAAGCGAGCGTGGGACAAAGCGCTTTCCCGGCGCAGCCGTGCGTCAAAGGACGGCCCGCCTTGGCAGCACGATTGGAATTGAAGCAAATGATGACTGGAGCGCCATCGGCCTACACGCTATTCGCGCAACATTTGATTCCACGTGGGCAATCCTCGCTGACCGCGTGATGGCACCAACGCTCGATCCAGCCGAGGTGAATATCGTACGTGACCAGTTCCTTTCGGTGGCACGTGAACGCATGACCCAGCCCGACGATGCCGCTACGGAATTGGCGGACAGTCTTCTGTACGCCGGGCACTCAAATTCCATCTCGACGAGCGGAACGACCGAGTCGATTCCCCTCCTTACGGCCTCGCGATTGAAGCAGTATCACGCCGCGCAGGTTGTCACCTCGCGCATGCTGCTCGTGGTTGTGGGCAACGTCGATCGCGCTCAAATCGAGCGACTGGTACGTGGAACACTCGCCACGTTGCCCAAAGGCAACTATCACTGGACGGCGCCACCACCGGTCGTGACAACAGGGCGAGCGCTCGCGCTCGACAATCGCCCACTCCCGACAAACTACCTGTTAGGATATGCGCCCGGACCCGCCGCGACTGACGCCGACTATGTCGCTCTGCGAGTAGCCACTGCCGTCCTCTCAGGCCGGCTCTTCACCGAGGTGCGCTCGCGACGGAATCTCAGCTACGCCGTCGAGGCACCATTTCTCGAGCGCGCATACGCTATTGGAGGGCTCTATGTAACCACGGTCGACCCCAACCGGGTGCTGGCCCTGATGCGGCAGGAACTGAACACGCTGCAAACGGAAACAGTCGACCCAATGGGTCTCAAGCGCCTGGAGCAGCAATTCATCACCGAGTACTACCTGAAGAACGAGACGAACGCCGACCAGGC
>JBDUCM010000202.1:0-8625 GCA_040003455.1 bacterium | reverse complement strand
ACGTTGGCTGCTCCTGCTCCGACGTTGGCTGCTCCTGCTCCGACGTTGGCTGCTCCTGCTCCGACGTTGGCTACTCTTGCTCCGACGTTGGCTGCTCTTGCTCCGTGGTCGGTGGCTCTTGCTCGGCGGTCAGCGAGCATCAACGCGAGGTCGGGGAGGTCCGACTCGCCATGAGGAAGGCCCGACTCGCCGATGGGAAGCTCCGATTCGACGTGAGGGCGGCCCGACTCGCCGATAGGAGGGCCGATTCGACCTCGGGGCGGTCCGATTCGTCGATGGCACGCTCCGATGCGACGTGAGGACGGCCCGACTCGCCGATAGGAGGTTCTGATTCGATGTCGCGACCGTCCGACTCACCAAGGGTCCCGTTCGAAGCACCGAGAGGCATGTCCGAGTTGCCGTTGGCGAGGCGCGACGTTCCTCCCGTTGAGCTGCGATTCGCCGAGAGGACGGTGCGACCTCCCATTTGGGGACTTCGATTTGCCGCGAGCGACTCGCGACCCGTCCGAGAGACGGTGCGACTTCCCATTGGGGGGCTTCGATTCGCCCCAAGGCGGTCCCGACCTGCGGACAGGACGGAATGACGCGACCTGGCAAACTCGCGATTCACCGACAGGTCGCTGCGATCCTCCATCAGGAGGGCGCCATGAGTCGCCGCCGCGGTTCGACGCGCGAACGGGTAGATCGGACCTGCCACGCGAGTACTGCGCTGGACGCCGAGATTGGCCGCGCGGGTCAAGTGTTTTGCGTGTCACAGGCCACTCGCGACAGCCAACTGCTGCGCACCATCGACCGGATCGTGCATCGCAATCCGACGGCTGCGGGTCGCAGCGCTCATCCGGCACCTCGGAACGCGCATGATGTGCGGTAGATCCGGTCTAGAACGGTGCCGTTTCTGGCCGAAGTTGGACTACGCGATATGGAAGGAGGGGGGCGCCGCGTCTACGGCAATTGGCATGGGCGCGAGGCAATACACCGCCCGATGCAAACAGTCAGGCGCGCAGTTCCAATGCGTCCACCACGCGTTCAGCTGCATGACCGTCCCAACCATCCGGCCGGCGAAGCTCTGGGCCGCGCACGACGTTCGGAACCAGAGTCCGCAGAGTGTCGGGATCGAGCACGAGCTGGTTCGTACCCTCGGTAATCGTGATCGGCCGTTCAGTATTGTCGCGAACGGTGAAGCACGGCACACCGAGCGCCGTGGTCTCCTCCTGCAGGCCGCCGGAATCAGTCACCACTGATTCGGCGTTCTTCACCAGGTCCAGCATCTGGAAATATGGAACCGGGTCGATCACGCGAACGTTGCCGAGGTCGATACCGTAGCGCGCGATGCGTTCCTGCGTGCGTGGATGGGCGGTGAAGATCACGTCCCGCGACTTCGCGATGGCGGCAAGTGCATTGGCGATGCGCGTCAGCCGTTCGGGATGATCGACATTGGAGGGGCGATGCAGCGTGACGGCGACGTACGGCCCGGTCAACCCGAGCGACGCGCGAAAACCAGTCGCCTCCGCAGAGGGCAGCGCAAAGTACAGACTGTCGATCATCACGTTGCCGACGAACATGATCTTTGACGCCGGTTCGCCTTCCCGGAGTAGCTGCTCGTCAGCGTCGCGGGACGGGGTGAGCAGCAGATCCGCGAGACGGTCGGTGATGAGGCGATTGATCTCTTCGGGCATGGCGCGGTCGAAGCTTCTGAGACCCGCCTCGACGTGCGCGACGCGAACGCCAAGCTTCGAGGCGACGACACTGGCGGCCATCGTGGAATTCACGTCGCCGTAGACGACGAGCCAGTCGGGCGCATGTTCGAGCAACACCGGCTCGAAGCGCTCCATGATCCGCGCGGTCTGTACCGCATGCGACGCGGAACCGACGGCAAGGTTCACGTCGGGGGTGGGGATGTCGAGGTCGCGGAAGAAGTCACCGGACAGGGAGTCGTCGTAGTGCTGACCTGTGTGCACGACCACCTGTTCGAGACCGCGCGCGCGCGCCGCGCGATACACAGGCGCGAGCTTCGGCAGGTTGGGCCGAGTACCGACGACGTGAAGGAGTTTCATCTGTGCGTTGGAGTGCTAGCGCTTCAGGGCAACGATGATGGCGACCGTGCTCGCGATGATCTGGGCGACGGTGCCAGTAAGGGCGATGTAGTCCTTCTTGTCGGCGGGATCCTTTTCCGGAACGGTGACGACGCTGCCGGCCATGGGGCGCGGCATGGACGCGGGCAGCAGGAAGCGCGTGTGTACGGCTTCGAGCTTTCCGCTTGGCTGCGTGACGTAGGCGTGGCCGTCATCGCCCTTGAGGGATGCGCCGCCGGCAGCGCTGATGTAGTAGTCGATGCCTCGGCCGGGCACGTACGCCACCGTTGCCGGCTGGTTGACCGCTCCGCGAATAGTCACCACCGCGTTGTAGGCGGGGATCGTGATGTTGTCGCCGTCGCGAAGGATCAGGTTGTCGTGGCTGTCGTACTGGCGGAGTGCCGATGGCAGGTCGACGCCGACGCGGCCGAGGTTCGCCTGGCCGCGGTTGAAGACGATGCCGGAGGCGTACGCTTCGTCGGTGAGGCCGCCCGCGCGCGCGATCAGGTCGGAGAGACGTTCCGTCTTCTTCACGAGCGCGTAGGAGCCCGGATATCGGACTTCACCGGCGAGGACGACGGTGCGCTGGAGTTCCCAGTTGGGCTGGCGAAGGATCAGGACGTTGTCGTAGGGCTTGAGCACGACTTCTGGAGCACCCGAGGCCGGCGCCGTGAGCCCGGGGGGGCCCACGTACTCGCCGTTCGGCTTGCGTTCGAAGAGGTAGGTGGAGTCGAGTGGGACGCGCACGGTCGTGGCTGTCCGACCGGAATCGCGGCTCGCTGGCAGGCGCGCAATTTCGGCCTCCTTGAGCAGCGCACTTTCCTGCACGCCGCCCGCGAGCAGGATGAGGTCGCGCATGGTCATCCCTTCCCGATACGGGAACCGGCCGCCGCTCCTGACCGCACCGCCGACCGCAACGAAGCGGTCGGGGCGAAAGGCGGTGACTGAGTAGACGGTGATCTCGTCGCTCTCGTGCAAGGGGAGGTCGTTGATGAGGCTTCCCGTTGAATCCGCGAGTGTGGCGCGGAGTTGTTCGCGCGTGGAGTCGCTACGGAGACGGGTGATGCTGACTTCACCCAGATAGGTATCCGCCTGCAGTCCCGCCTTGCGGAGTGCGTCGGAGAGCTTCATGCCGGGGGTGAAGCCCTGGGGACCGGCCTGGTAGACATTGCCGGAGACGACGACGCGATTGCGGACGCGCTCGGAGATGGGAAAGACCGTGACGACGTCGCCATTCTGGAGCGCGACGCCTGCGCCACCGGTTGCCTGCAACGCATCCGATGCGATGTCCAGGGCGATGCGGTCGCTCCCCGAGCCGGAACGCTGCGTGGGTGGCACAATGCGCTCGACGAGCACTCGTTGACGCGAAGCCGTGGCGCGGAAGCCGCCGGAGTAGCGCACGAGGTCGGCGATGGTTTCATCGGGCTTGAGCTCGTACACGGCCGGGCGAGCGACCTCTCCGATCACCTGCACGCGTGTTCCGTGTACGGGAACGAACACGACGTCGCCGCTTTCCAGCCTCACGTCGTGGGAGGCGTCGCCGCGCACGAGATAGTCGTACACGTCGAGCGCGTCCACCACCTTGCCGGCGCGCCGGACTTCCACGCGGCGGAGTGAGCCGTTCACCGTCGGGCCGCCGGCAGCGTAAAGCGCGGTGAGCGCCGTACCGGCACTCGAGACGGTGTAGCTACCCGGACGCAGCGCGTCGCCGACGACGTAGATCTGGTTCGAGCGCAGGCGAGCGACGCTGATCGAGAATCGAGTCGTGCCCTGCCCGATGCCAGAGTACACGCGAGCAAGTCGCGCACGGAGCAATTGATCCAGCTGGCCCAGGGTGACGTTGGCAACAAAGATCTGTCCGACCTGCGGAATGACGATGAAGCCTTCCCGGGTCACGTCGAGTGAATAGCTGGCTTCGACGTCGCCGGTGAGGATCAGGACGAGCTTGTCACCTGCGCCCAGTTTGTAGTTGGCGTCCACCGGTCCCGCCGCATTCGGCTCGAACTGCGACGTCGCGCCACGAAACAGGTCGAGGCCGAAAATCGCGAACGACGTATCGGATGGCGGCTTTGGCTGGTTCGTCGAATCGCGCCCCGCGATCGCCGTCGACTTCGTAGTGCCGAGCGACTGCGCCTTGCCGGGCATCTGTCCCTGGAGGACGGCGATGTCGGAATCTCCTGCGATTCCCAGGGCCCTCACGGCCTTGAATACATCGTCAGTCGGCGGAATCGCATCGCCGGTGGCCCCACCGATGTACGCATCAAGCAAGTCTTCCGGATATCCCTCTGCAGCGAGCCGGGCATGGATCTGGTCCTTTGTCATGCCACTTGCTACGAACCGCTGTCGCAACTGGGCGACGAGATCCGGCCGCGCCTGCAACAGCGCTTGCGCTTGCGCCGGGGTCGGCTTGGTGACCGGCAGTTGGGCCCCGGCAAGGTGCGGCGCGAAAAAACAAACGGTCACGAGAAGTGACCGCAGTAGACGGAAAGGCATCATGCTCGCCCGCGGGTGAACTAATATGAGAGGCCTCCGTCGGCGCCGGCGAAGCTGGAAGCCCGTCGCAATCGCGACGTCTTGGTGGCGAGAGCCAGCCGCCTGAGGCGCCAAACGAGCCGGCATCCGGTGGCGGACGTTAGCGTTCGGCGATGACTCAAGCAAGGGCTCTGCGAATGAGGGCACGTTCGTGATGTTCGCGATCAGTTGGCGCCGACTCAGCCATATCGCACTATCGGCCTGCTGTCCTCAGATGCGGCCAGCGGGGACTGATCACTGTCCTCTGCGTTTCCCCCCGGGAGGTCAGCCGAACGAGCGCGGCAAGGACGCGCACCGAAAACTGCGATGGAACGGGAGCAGGCGAAACTGCAGCGCTTGCCTGATGCAAACGGAGGTTGGTGTCCTCCACGAGGGCTCGAATCCGCTGCTCCACTTCCATGCAGGAGGCGAGGTGCGGATCGACGCCGCGCGCAACAATCCACCCCCGTTGCGGCGTGAAGGACACGATTTCGAACGCCGCCGCTATCTTGCCGGTACAGCTGTTGGCGGCCACGTCGGCGAACATATTCAGCCAAACGTCATTCCTGTCGAGCCAACTGACGGAGATCCAGTGATCGAGCTGATTTCCGTTTCGGCGCGACGGGACGGTGAGATTCCGTTCCAATCCAAGCACCTCCGCCTTAGCAGCGTCCTGCGCGTATTCAATGGCCGACATCTACGACAGCTCCAAGAAAGACTATTGGTCTCCTTGCAAGGCACGGTCCAGCGCGTCGATCCGCTCCTGCTCACTGCCTCGTCCGTCTCGCGCCCTGGTCCACCGCCCTGCTGTTCCTTTCGCGGAACTCGTGGTAGGGCACGCACGGTCACAGCGTCGAGGCGAGGTGCCGCGCGCGGCCCTACGGCTCCTTTGCACGGCCGCGGTGCTGCTTGGAGGCCCGACTGCCGGTGCCCAGGCGGGCGAGTGGGGTGAATTCAGATCAGGCGGCGACAACCGCGGCGTGAGCAGCACCACACTCGACGCACGTTGGGATGTGCAGGTCGGCCAGCCGGTGCGTGCCCTCTCCGTGAGCGGACATGTGCTCGTGGCGGCAGCCGACCGCAGCGGCACTGTCATGGCGATCGACCTCCCGACGGGTCGCATGCTGTGGCGACAGCGTATGCCGACCAGCGTGCACAACGACCCCGTCATCAGTGACTCCACGGTTGTCGTTACCTTCGGCGACCTTCCGCAGGACTCCTCCGCCGGGGGCGCCTGGGCGTTCGATGTGCGCGATGGACACGAGCTGTGGCGACACCCGATTCGAAGCGCACTCATGGCCTCGCCGGCGCTTGTCGGACACATCGTCGTGCTGACTGGTTCGGATGATTGCGTGTACGGACTCGCATTGCGAAGTGGTCAGCAACTGTACCGCACGTGCATCGCCATGTCTCCCGCGATGTCGAATCCGAAACGTCTCGGGACATCGGTATTCTATGGCACCACCGATGGACGCGTGGTAGCGATCAACGGGACGTCGGGTGCCGTGCAGTGGGTGCACCGGTTGCCAATGGTACAACACGCGGGGGATGCGACGGTGGCGGTTGGTGACGGAGCATTGTTCATCACCGGCACCTCCTGGAGCGGATTTCGCCCGTTCCTTCGGGATACGTCTCTGTGGTCAGGGTTGCGCACGGTGATCGACGCCTTCGTTCACGATCGCTTCGCGGATCGCTCCGTACTCTTCGCTCGCCAGCGCGCAGTGAGGCTCTCCGCATCCGATGGCGAGATTCAGTGGAGTACCGAGCTCTCGTCCGGCCGACGAGTGACTCGTAACCTGTCGGGCACGCCAGCGCTCGCGGGCAGTCACGTCGTTGTGTCATCTCCGGTCGGCTCGAACCTGACGGCCCTGAACGCAGCGACGGGGGCGAAGGAATGGGTCGTGGCCCTCCCAAGTCGGCATCGCGGAGTTCCGACCATCTTCGGGGACACCGTCCTCGTCGGACTAGAGTCAGGTGCATTGCTCGCGTTTGACCTTCGCACCGGGCGATTGCTTGGTCATTGCAGCTGGACAGGGCGCTTTACCCCCAGCGCTCCGCTCATCGTTGGACAGACGATCATTTATGGCGCGACGGATGGAATCCTGCGTGCCGTACCAATGCGTGACGTGAGGGCAGCCCTGCGTCGAGGCGGCGCGTGTGTTCCAGGAATTGCATCGCCGTGACGACACACCGTCTCATCGAGTTACTTTGTGTCATCGTCCGTCCCTGCCCGACTCGCCCCTGACCTCCACGTACGCCGCCAATGGCCAGCCGCATCTATTTGTCCGTACCGCACATGGGTGGCGACGAGCAGGGTTTTGTCGCCGACGCCTTTGCCTCGAACTGGCTTTCTTCCGTTGGTCCGAACCTGGATGCGTTCGAGGAGGAGATTACCCACTATCTGGGTGGCGCGATACACGGGCTGGCGGTATCGAGCGGGACCGCTGCGCTCCACCTCATTCTCCGCTACATCGGCGTCGGCGCAGGTGACAGAGTGGCGGTATCGAGCCTCACGTTCGCGGGATCTGTGTGGCCAATACTTTACCAGAATGCGACGCCGGTGTTCCTCGACAGTGAAATGACGTCGGGCAATATCGATGCTGATCTTCTGGCGGAGTATCTCGACGGTGCAGCCAGGGACGGAACGTTGCCAAAGGCTGTCATCGCGGTGCATCTGTATGGACAACATGCCGATATCGATCGCGTGGCCACGGCGTGCGCTCGTTACGGCGTCACACTCATCGAAGACGCGGCGGAGTCACTCGGCGCCTCATATCGCGAGCGCAAGACCGCGACGACGGCACCGTACTCGATCCTGAGTTTCAATGGCAACAAGATCATCACCACGACTGGTGGCGGCATGGCGCTGGCGAAGGATCCCCTGGCGATCCAGCGAATGAAGAAATGGGCGAATCAATCGCGCGAGCCAGCGGTGGAGTACGTGCACAAGGAGATGGGCTACAACTACCGCATGAGCAACGTGCTCGCGGGAATCGGTCGCGGGCAGCTGAAGCTTCTCGACCAGCGTGTCGCCGAGAGGCGCGCCGTGGCGGACCGCTACGCGGCGGGTTTCAGCGACATGGATGGCATTGTGATGCAGACAGAGGCGCCGTGGGGGACGCACACCCGGTGGCTGAGCGTCATGTACCTCGACCCCGCGATGCGAACCACCAAGCCGATCGACCTCGTGCGGGCACTGGATGCCGAAAACATCGAGGCGCGCCCCGTTTGGCGACCGATGCACATGCAGCCGATGTTCGCGGACGCCCCGTGCGTTGGCGGCGGCGTCGCTGAAGCGTTGTTCGCGACGGGAATCTGCCTCCCATCGTCATCGTCACTCGCGGGCGCCGATCAGGAGCGTGTGATTCGTACCATGCGAGCCTGCCTCGAAGCCACTGTTGGCACGCAATAGCCCTCAGCCGCGGTACGCGGGGAAGAATCCGGAGGATGACGGCGCGTCCTCGTGTTCGCGACGCAGCAGCGTTCGCCGTTCGACAAGTCGGGCGTACGCTGCCGGCAGCAGGATGCGACGACCTACATAGAAGGGTCGCCTGCCGTCCGGGGCAAATGCCAGCTTGTACCGGAAGATGCCGTCGTCCGGCGCATAGCCCCCGCCGAGCACGAAGTGGCGCTTTCCCTGGGATACCGCCCAGTCCATGATCGCGTGCTTCAGGATGTCATTCGGGCGGTGTTCGAACGCGTCCTCGCGGGTGCCTCCAAGGAACGAATAGACATTTTCGCTCGAAACCAGCACAAGCTCGGTTGACAGTACGCTCCCCTCCCTGATTGCGTGGAAGTACCGGAACTGGCCGGGAAGCGTGGCGTGCAGCCGCTCGAAATATTCGCGTGGAAAGTAGTAGCGCTCATGTGCGTCCCGCCGATCCATCGTGTGCTGGTATATCGACAGGAATGATTCGAGGCGTTCCCCCTCGTCGTGCTCGACCAGGATGCCCGCCCGCTGCGCCTTCTTCACATTCTTCCTGACCTTGTGCTCGAACATCATCCAGAGCTGGTCCATTGATAGTTCGAGGTCGCGCACGAC
>JBDUCM010000201.1:0-8679 GCA_040003455.1 bacterium | reverse complement strand
GGCGTGGACGTGAGGCGTACTGCGGGGGTGAAGCGTGACGCGTACGGCGTGTCCGTGCAGCGGCGGGCGTACGGCGACGGCACTTCACTTGCTTGTTGCTCCGCTCGCCATGTCCAGCCCTGCGAGCGGCATCACACAGGACCTTACCCTCCGCTTCGAAGAACTTGAAGCGAAGTCAGGGGCGTGCGCCTTGGCTGTCTCGATCATCGACCTCGAGACCGCCGAAGAGTTCCACTACCACGCCGACCGATGGTTTCACGCCGCCAGTACCATCAAGGTGGCCATTCTGCTCGGCGTGTTCGGCGCGATTGTGCGGGGGGAGTTGTTGCCGCAGTCGCGGGTGCATGTACGCAACCGCTTTCTCAGCGCCTTTGATGGTTCGCCGTTCCGGGTGCAGCTCGACCGCGACGCCAATGGGGACATTCATCGCGAGGTAGGGCGCACCCTGCGCGTGAGTGAGCTCGCGGACGCGATGATCACCACCAGTTCCAACCTCGCCACCAACCTGCTGCTCGATCTTGTGGGGCTCGATGCGTTGCGACGCACGCTCGACGAGTTCGGGCTCGAGGGGATCGATCTCAAGCGTGGCGTCGAGGACGAGAAGGCGTTTGAGCATGGCATCAACAATCGCGTGACCGCGCGCGGGTTGGGGGCGCTGCTGCGCGTGATCGGCGAGGAACGCGCGTACAGCCCCGTGGTGTCGCGCCAGATGCTCGACGTGCTTCATGCGCAACGGTTCAAGAGTGGAATTCCCGCCGGCTTGCCCCGTGAAGCGCGGGTGGCACACAAGACCGGCGAGATTTCCACCATCGCGCACGATGCGGGGCTCGTGTACCTGCCCGACCGCAAGCCGTACATCATTGTTGTGCTTACGGAATGGGATGCAGGCACCACGCGCGGGCGCTCCGCGACGATAGCCGCCGCATCGTACTTGGCGTACTCAGCGCTCGTGGGCGAGCGCGCATCATGACAGCGGCGGTTATGCCGTTTGGGCTGCGACTGGTGGACGGATGCGCGCTCGATGCGCGCTATCGCGAGGTGCTCCAGCCGGGCGGTGTGCTGATAGACCACACTGGACAGGCGCGCGTGCTCCCGCGCTGGTTCTACGAAGTGGAATCGTGGGAGCAAGCGCGCGAGACGTTGCTCGCGCCGCACTTTGCCGTTTCGGAGTTCATTCACACCGACGTGCGCGAGGCGCCGGTGCTGCGCGTGTTCCCGCGGTACATCCCGTGCGCCACGGCACTGCTCGCCATCGCGCTCGAGCAGTTCCGCGCCGAAGTGGGCACCCACGTCTTCATCGGCGCCAACGGCGGCTACTGCTCGCCTCGGCACGCACGTCTGGGTGGGGCGTCGCCGCATTCTTGGGGGACGGCGGCCAACATCTATCGCGTGGGTGATACCTATCTCGACAACCACGCCGACATCGCGCGGTATGCGCGCATCATCACGCAGCTCCTTCCAACCGCATGGACGCGTCCGCTCGGTCCGGAACTCGACTGGACGGACGATCATTTGCATGTGGATCTGGGCTACGTGGTGAGCACTCCTCGCGAAGCCATGGACGAGTTGCATGCGTCTCACAGGAAGTCGCCGGAGTAGGACGATGTGGATGGAACAACACAAGCAGCCGCGCCGCAGCGAACGTGCACTGGCGCATCGCCCGGGCTCATTGCCAGCCATCGGCCTGGAGGCGGAGTTCGTCACCATCGTTGACGGCGTGCCGCAACAACCCGAAGCCGTGTTCGGGTCACCGAGGAATGTGGTGCGGGGGCCGTTGGTGCATCGGGTGGGGCGGTCGTATCACCTGCCCACCCGTGGGGCGCTGTACTTCGACACGGGTGTGATGGAGATCGCGACGCCGATGATCGAGATCGCGCGTGGCTGTGGCGCACGGGGTACGCGATCGTTGTGGGAGAACATCGCGTTTCTGCGCGCGGAGCTGGATGCATGGGAACTGACGCACGGTCGTACGGTGTCGCTTACGGGATTCAGCGCGCACTACAACGTGTCGTTCGATGTGCCGGCCAGTGAGCAACGGGCGAATCGCACGGTGGAGCAGCTTGCGTATCTGTTGACGCACGTGCTCGCGATGCCGGTGATGCTTCTGGCGGCAAACAGGAAATCCACTGGCATAGGAGTGCGGCCGCGTGGCAATCGTGTCGAGATCACGGCGGACTTCACACCGGATGCCGCGCTTATGGCGGCGACGGCCACGCTCATCGTTGGCGTGGTGCGCGCGGTGATGCGGTGGCCGGATTACTCGGTGCAGCAGTTGCACGCCCGCGGAATTCCGGTGGTCCGCGGATTCGCGCCCCTTCCGCATAGTTCGCGAAAGGGTTGGGTGGCGAAGCACTCGTGTTATCCGTCCAACCCGTTTGCGGCCGACGTGGATGATCGGCTCTGGATTACACACGATGGCGATGCGCGTTCGCTGCGCGACATGGCGCGTCGCACCACGCGCTACTTCTGGCATTCCATCCGCACGCTCGGCGATCCGCAATCGTTGCGGCTCATCTCGGCCGTGATGCGCGGGCGCGCGTCGTCACTGCTGGACCTGGACCACCGGCCGCGCGCTTACGATGACGTTGGTCGCCTGTGCTCGTTGAATGATCTCTTTCCCGATGCCGAGCTCTCGCGGTCGCGGTATGAACGGGTCATCGGCCACACGGTCGCGCGACGCAAGTTGCGCATTCGCGGCGCGTGGCACGAACCGGTTGGCGTGAAGGGATGGTCGCATGTGGTATTGCGCCGAGTGCGGGATGGTGCGCGTGTGGTGCGGTCGCTGGATGAGATGCTGCCGCATCTGGCCGGATGGGACCGGTCATTGGAGCGACGGGTCTCCGCGGTGGCAACGTCGCAACGGAGGCGTGAGTCTGACGTGGAAGTCGCGGTGCCGATGGCGAGTGACGTCGCCGGTGACGTGGTAGTGCGTGCTGACGCCGCCGCTGTGGAGTTGGCGGTGCCGAAACCGCGAACTGACGCGCGTACGCAA
Organism: bacterium; assembly: GCA_040003455.1. Classification (GTDB taxonomy): domain Bacteria; phylum Gemmatimonadota; class Gemmatimonadetes; order Gemmatimonadales; family Gemmatimonadaceae; genus AG11. The sequence goes on along the minus strand of JBDUCM010000201.1, from coordinate 5,687 downwards.
TCGCCGTTGGTGATCGTGTCGCGAATCTGACGCCGGCGATATCCTTAGGTAGTCAGGATATCACTTGGGTTCATCTCAAAGATTACTGGACCAGCGTCATGGGAATTGTGGTCGTGCGGCTCGGAACGCCGAGAGGCGCGGATGAAGGGCTGCGTGTTGGAACGGTGCGTCGGCCGCCGCGTGGCGTGCCAAAGGAGAAATTCGCGTCGCTCGACTTCTACGACGTGTGGTTCCCGATGCTTTCGCCGTCGCAGCCATTGGTGACATTGGCGTTGCAGTCGAAGGACGCGGCGACGTGGAAGCGGTTTGAACGGGGGTTTCGTGCGGAAATGAAGGAGCCGGATGCGGCGAGGGCGTTGGACCTGCTCGCGGCGCTGTCGCACCAGACCAACCTCGCGATCGGCTGCTATTGCGAACATGAGGACCGGTGTCATCGGTCCGTACTTCGGGCGCTGCTGGAGGAGCGCGGCGCCGAGTGCCGCTGACCGGCGTTGGTGGAGCGTGCTGGTGCATGTGGCCGGGCGCGACTGGGAGGGTCTCCGACTCATGCCCGTCTGCCTCATTGCCTTGCCGAAATGGCGTGTTGCCTCACATCATTTCTGCATGATGCGTAAACCAGCCCTGCTCCTGCTTGCCGTTGGCCTTGCCGGATGTGCGCACCCCGTGCCGCAGACGGCGCCCTCCAGCACCGCGCCGCGCGCCATCGCGGTATATCGCGCCATTGCCGAGTCCATCTATGTGCGAACCACCAGCCGAGTGGTGGCCGTGGCAACGACGTCGCTGGACAGTGCGTGCACCAGGCCCCACTGCGATGCGCTTGCGGCGCGGTGGGGAGTGGAGTCGCTCTGGTGGGCCAAGGGCGATTCGAGTGAAGCGCGCGATTCGCGAGCGGACTTGCTGGCGCGTGCAACGCGTTCGTTCGACGTCGCGAGCATCGTGCGTGGCCAGGCAATGTTGTTGGAGACCGACGCCGATGACGTGCCATCCGATGACGCCGACAAGTCCGAGTGGCTGCGGTTTCGTGCCATGCATGCCGATGCCGCGGGCGCGGTGCGGATGTCGCCGGTAGGGTTCAGCCGGTCAGGGCAGACCGCAGTGGCGTTCGTGGATTGGCGCTGCGGGCCAACATGCGGGCACACACTGGGCGTGGCGCTCACGGCAACGAGCGACAGCACGTGGAGCATCTCGGAGATGCTGGTTGTGACATCGAAGGGGCGCTGAATGGTCGGGGGATGATCGATGAAGTTGACCGCTCGGGAGTAGGCGGCGTTTCGCGTATCTCGCAGGCTGCCGGAGTGATCACGGCAGCACTCGGTGTCTGCGCCCTGCTCGGCTGGCAGTTGGACGTGGAGATCATGCGAAAGCTGCTGCCGGGCATGTTCATGATGATTCCGAACACGGCCGTTGGCATGGTGTCGGCTGGCGTGGCGCTCGCGATCACGCGTGCGGAATCGCGACGGCCGTCGCGCATTGTGGCGGGGCTGGCGGTGTTGGTGCTCGCGATCGGTGCGGCGACCATGCTGGAGCGGCTCGCCGGCTACAACTTCGGCATCGATCTCCTGTTCTATTCGGACATGGTGCGGAAGTATCCGTTTCTCCCGCCTGGGCAGATGGCCACCAACTCCACGGTGTGCTTCACCCTTGCCGGAATCGGGCTGCTGTGCGTGGGGCGCGATGATCGCCGGTTGCGCCGGATCCGACAGTTCGCGTCGTCGCTTGGATTGACCATCGCCATCCTCGCGCTCATCGGCTACCTGTACGGCGCCCGTCCGTTGTATGCCATCGATCGCGCGGCCGGCATGGCGTTCATGACCAGCTTGTCGTTCGCGGTGCTGCACGTGGGCATTCTCTTCGCGCCCCCGCGATCGCTCGTGGTTGCCGTGTCTGTGTCGCCGGATCGTGCAGGGCAGCTCATGCGGCGATTGCTCGTCACGTCCATCGCTGCCATTCTCACACTGGGTTGGCTCTGGATTCGTGCGCGTGATCTCGAGATCGTGAGCCGAGAGGGCGGTGTTGCCGCGTTCTGCTTGTTGATCATCGTGACCATCATGGTGCTCGTGACGCAGAGTGCGGTGCTGCTTCAGCGCACGGACACCGAGCGGGCGCATCATCTCGAGCGCGAGGTGGCGGCGAGGAAGCGCGCGGAGTTGTTGCAGCGCGTAACGGCGACGTTGATGCCGTTGCGGACCATGCAGGAGGTGGGCAGCGGATTCGCGCAGTTGCTCGTGGATGTGTTGGATGCCGACGTCTGCTGGGTGGGCGCGTTGAGTGAGGATGGCCAGTACATCGAGACACTTGGCTCATCCGGTGTGGATGCCGAGGTGGTTGGTGCGTGGCAGCGGTATTCCGTGGATGCGGCATTGCCCATCTGCGATGCGTTGCGCGAGGGTGCGGCGCAGTGGTGGGAGAGTCGGGCCGCGCTCGTCGCGCGGTACCCCGGCTATGCAACGACCGTGGACGCGATACCGCGGGAAAGTGCGGCCATCGTCCCGTTACTCGTGGGGAGTGGTCCGCGTGCGCATTGGATAGGTGGCCTCTCCATCGGCTTTCGCGCGACGCGTGTGTTCGATGAGGATTTCAAGAGTTTCGTGTTGACGCTGGCGCAGCAGTGTGCGCAGGCGCTGGACCGGTCGCGGTTATATGAGGCCGAGCGGCGGGCGAGAGAGGCGGCGGATCGGGCGAATGAGGCGCGTCGGCGGTTCGTGGCCAGCATGAGTCATGAGTTGCGGACGCCGCTCAATGCCATTGGCGGGCATACGCAGTTGATCGAGATGGCGATCTATGGTCCGGTGTCCGAGCGGCAGCGTGATGCGTTGGGGCGCATTGATCGCGCACAGCGTCACTTGCTCAAGCTCATCGACGACATTCTCGATTTTGCGAAGCTCGAGTCGGGGAAGACGGCGTACAGCATGCGGCCGGTGGTGGTGGCCGACGTGGTTCGTGGTGTGATGCCGTTGATCGAGCCGCAGATTGCCGCGAAGGGGCTGGTGTTCGGGATGGTGCTTGCGCCGGACGTGGCGGGAGTGGCGTTGGCGGATCGGGAAAAGCTCGAGCGGATTGTGCTGAACTTGTTGGCCAATGCGGTGAAGTTCACGCCGTCGTTTCGAGCGGATACTGGTGTGGGACAGATTCAGGTGAGTGTGGAGGAGTCGGCGGAGCTGTTGTTGATTCGGGTGAGTGACTCGGGCATCGGCATTCCCATTAACCAGCAGCGGGAAATCTTTGAGCCGTTTGTGCAGGCGAGCGTGGGGTTGGCGCGGTCGGCAGATGGCGTGGGATTGGGGCTGGCGATCAGTCGGGACCTAGCGCGGGGGATGGGCGGGGATCTGGAGGTGGAGAGTGCGGTGGGAGCGGGGTCGGTGTTTACGGTGACGTTGCGGAAGGCGAAGGCGGCGACAGCGGCGGCGGCGCTGATTTAGGGTAATACTCGAGGCCGTCCTCGGTCATCCGTTTTCCGTCGCGAGTTTGCCAACCAGTTCTCAGTGATTCGTGATCCGTGATCCGTCGTTCGTGGCCGTGATTCGCCGGATCACGAACAACCGGTGACGGAAAACGGGTAGGAAAACTCGCGACGGAAAACGAATGACGGATGCACTGGTCCCTCACTACCAGCGCTGCGCGAAGCCCACACCAAGGAAACGCTCGTGCGATGTCACAGCGCCGACTCCACGGCCAACGCGGACGTCGAGTTGAAGGCGCTCTGTCATCAGAAATGTCACACCGGCATCAACGTTGTTCCCCGACGACGCACTGCCGTGCGACAGGCCCACCGCCAATCCTTCACCAAACACGGACACGCGCGGGTGGAGCGCGTACCAGAGCGCCAGGCTCGCCCATGCATGCGAGCCCCATTGGGTATCGTCGTATGTGCCACCGTAACCGAGATTCGTATAGGCGGAAAACGGCGTCGGCGTCGTCCAGTTCGCGGCGATCTTTCCTTCCGGCTGCGGGCGCAAGGTCCCGAGTCTCGACGCCTGGACCGGGAGCGTAGTCGCGGCCAGGAACGAGATATTCGGAAACCATTCGTGCACAGTATCCGGAACCGCGCGGAGGTTCACCTTCAGTCCGACCTTCGGATCTTCGAATCCGCGCGCCACGACGTTGCCGTCGACGAACCTCGCTCCATACGAATTCGCGAAGTAGCGAAGCTCCGTACGTGCACCCACGCCGAGCCGAATCAGCATCTCGCCACTGCTGACGTACGTTGTATTGTCGACGCGATCGCTGGTGACGCCAAGTTCCGCCTGGATCGCGCGCGCAGGGAGCACGGTTGGGGCATCGGTATAACCGGGCCGGTCGGCGACGACCGGTCCGGCCGGCGTGGCAAACGGCACGCAGCCACCAAGCGTCGCGGCGAGGAGTGCGACGAACGCCGCGCGACTAGAGATACGCCGTCTCGCCATGGAGCGTCTCGTCGAGGCCAAGTTCTTCGTCGGCAGCAGACACCTTGACCGGCGTGATCTTGTTGATGATGCCTAGCATCACGTACGTGAAGACGAACGCATAGACAGCAGCGATTGCCGCGGCGCCCACTTCCTTGATGAAGAAGGCGGAGTTGCCGTGTACGAGCCCGTCGGCGCCGCCATCGGGATTCACCGCCTTGTATGCGAAGATGCCGAGCATGATCACGCCCAGCGCTCCGCCCACGCCGTGGACACCCCAGACGTCGAGCGCGTCGTCCCACTGCCGCTTGTTCTTCAGCGTGACCGCGTAATAGCACACAATGCTCGCCACCACGCCGATGAGAATGGCCGTGTTCGTGGTGACATATCCGGCCGCCGGTGTCACCGCGGCAAGTCCGGCGATGGATCCCGTCAGCAGGCCGACGAACTTTGGCTTCTTCTCGTAGATCCACGCGAGCACGAGCCATGTCATGGCCGCGAACGATGCGGCGACGTCGGTGTTCAGGAAAGCCAGTGACGTCACCGTATCGACCTTGAGCTCACTCCCCGCGTTGAATCCATACCAGCCGAACCACAGGAGGCCGGTGCCGAGTGCAACGAGTGGAATGCTGTGGAGACCCGCGTCGGCGACGCGTCGCTTGCCGACGTAGAACACCGCCGCGAGCGCGGCGAATCCAGCCGTCGTGTGCACGACGATGCCACCGGCGAAGTCCAGCACGCCGTTGGCCTGCATGATCCCGCCGCCCCACACCATGTGTGCGAACGGGAAGTACACCAGGAGCAACCACGCGACCAGGAAGATGAGGTACGCCTTGAACGTCACGCGATTCGCGAAGGCGCCGGTCATGAGCGCCGGCGTGATCTGCGCGAACATCATCTGATACGCGACAAAGACGATGAGGGGAATCGTCGGCGAACCGGGGAACGGCGTCATGGGATCGACGTTCTGGAGGAACGCCATCTTGAAATTTCCTATGATGCCGAGGATGTCCGGGTTTGCGGCGTTGCCGTAGCTGCCGCTGAACGACATCGAGTATCCGCACACCACCCAGAGCACCGTCGTCACGCCCATCGACACAAAACTCTGGATCATGATGGCGAGCACGTTCTTTCGTCCAACGAGTCCGCCGTAAAAGAACGCGAGTCCAGGCGTCATGAGCATGACGAGACTCGTCGACACGAGCATGAACGCGATATTGCCGGAATCCCAGTGCATCGACGCCTCGGCGTGGCCAGGAAGTGAGCGGGCCGCAAAAACGGAGGCGGCGAAGTCGAGAGCTTGCG
>JBDUCM010000200.1:0-8695 GCA_040003455.1 bacterium | reverse complement strand
TGAACGTGAATGCAGCGCGTCAGGGCACCGCCGCCCGAAGAAACTCCATCCGCCCGCGGTCCTTGCAGGACTGCGACGCGCCTGCAAAGGCAACGAAGCCCATCTCACATTGCCGACACACGTCCTGCGCGAAGATCCAGCGGCCATCGAATTCGCTGCGGTTGGTCCTCACGCCCCCAGAGAGGACGGAGTCGGTCAATGAAGCCTGGTATTGGGTCGTTTCCGAGCGCCGCGATGTAGCGAGTGACGGCTGACCATGTGCTCACGTACCCTGCAAACTGGTCCAGTCTCCAGGAGGCCTCCATGGCAAATTGGGGCGGCGTCATCTCGATGAACGGGAAGGCGACGCCGCTCAACCCCGCATCCACGATTGCCCGTTCGGCAGGCCAGAACCGGCCAACTTCGTCCGTATAGAATGCACGGACTACCTGATCGATTTCCTGATCGATCGTGAGCAGTCCATAGGACCACATGGCCACCATGCCGCCCGGTTCCACAACGCGCCTCACTTCGTCATAAAAACGGCCGAGGTGGAACCAGTGCGCAGCCTGGGCAACCGTGACCAGCTGCACCGATGAACGACGAAGGGCGGTATCCTCAGCCGTCATGGCCGCGTATGTTATGCGATCATGCCGGCCGGCGTGGCGGAGTTGTGCGTGACTCGGGTCAGTCGCCACCACCCGATCGAAATGCTCGGCCAGTGCAAGGGCGGCTTGGCCGCTGCCGGTGGCACAGTCCCACGCGCAGGCCATACCCTGCGCCTCGGAACCGAGCCAGCGGAATAGTTCTGCTGGATACGTTGGGCGGAACAGCGCATAGTTCGCCGCGCCACGTGAGAAATAGTCCTTGAATCCCGTCATCGGTGAGGCTCGTAGGGATCAGTGCTCGCTCGAATATTGCGTCCGGCCTGAATGCGTGGACGTACCTTCGTGTCGCGACGTCGCCTGCCGAGGCAGTTCACATCGACTGACCAGCGCATTTGCCGATGAACTCTCCGAATCTTCCAGCAATGACGGGCTCTGACAACCGCAATGACGCAATGACGAGCAATGACTCGCCGGTTCAGCGATCCTTTGTGGACGCGGACGGAATGCGGTGGCGCGTGTATGAACAACCCACGTCGGATTATGACCGTCGGCGACAGTCGCTCATTTTCGCCAGCGAGACCGCCGTGCGTCGGGTGCGGGACTTTCCGGCAAACTGGACGGACCTTTCGGACGACGAATTGACTGCCCTGAGCTGGAACGCGTAAGCAGCTTGTGAACGGCTAGCGGGGCGCGGCGGACTTCTCACCCATCGGGACCGCCATGCGCTCAGCCCCGCCCTGACCCAGCGCACCCGACGGGCGCCCTTCGGCAAGCAGCCGCGTCACAAAACGCTGTCCTTCGGATACCCGTTCCACCTCGATGGCAATGGAGTCGATTGCCTGCTCCATGCGCATCATGCGCTCCGTATTCTCGACATTGGCAGGCGCCTGCTTCGGGGCAGACCCACGCTTCCAGAACAGCCGCGCCACCGACAGGGCAATCGGAGAAAGGACGAAGATCGTGAAAACGATCGCGATTGGGACTGCGTTGTTGTCCATCCGATTCCCGCGAGGATTGTTGAAGGCCGGTGCCCCTGACATGGCTCGTTGTGCGGGCAGGGAAGCGAGCGCCTTCCCGTTCTCGTCGATGTCACCTTCCAATCTGGAGATGCGATCGTCGAGTTGGCTGAGGCGCTTCTCCAGCCCTGCTCGGTCAGCGCCTGTGGCGCTCCTGAGTTCATTCCGCAGGCTCTGGCGGCGGCCATTGGCCGAATTCAACTGATTCGAGAGCACGGACGCCCGCGAACGGAGGGCGCCAACATCCTGTGCCGTCAGCATCCCCGGCGTCACCACAAGCGCCGGACTTCCGCCCGGAGCCACGGCAGTCGTCGGAGGTGCGCCGGCTGAGCTGGGTTGGGACGGCGGCGATTGGGATCCGGATTGCATCATGCGTGTCCATACGCAGGGTCAGGCGCACAGGTTACAGAAGTCGCGAAGTCATGCCGTGTGCACTGCCCTATGGACGAGGGTGGGGCCAAAAGGCTTCAAAGATCCCGGTGACCAAGACCTCCCTTTCCCCCGCCCGCCGGTGCTCAGGGAGCTGGAATAGTGAATGCCAACGTCCCGCCGCCACGAGGGTCCGGCAGAATGGTCGCACTCATCATCCATTTGTCCAGTTTGTTGTCCGGGTGGGCATGGGAGTAGCGCACCACCTTCAGTCCGCTGAATGTTCCGATCGCGGCGCCCAGCACCACGTCACTGGCCCAGTGGTTGTTGTGATACATCCGGGAAAGCCCGACCATCGTGGCGCCCCCGTACATCACCGGAGCCACGTACCAGGTCGACTGCGGCCACAGCCGGCGAACCTCGCTCGTCACTGCCGACGCAGCGGCAAATGCCGTGGTTGTATGGCCGGACGGGAACGACTGCCGATTGGAGTTCGAGAATCCCTTCCCGAACCCGAAATCGTGCGCGTTCGTATCTGCCGTGAAATACGGCCGCGAACGGCCGAGCGTGCCTTTGAGCAAGGAGGTCACCCCTGAGGCAAGCAATACGGCCTCCGTTCCATGCCACCCAAGATCTTCAAGATCCTTGTGCCCGCCAAGCCGTCCAATGGCATACAACCCGCCACCGATGATGAATGCGCCCGGACTCGTGATGACCTCGAATCCCGTCGCGGACTTGCCGAAGAACTTGTTCGCCTGCAGATCGTCGTCCTGAAGGCTCTGCGCGATATGTTTGTCGGCGGGAAACATCGCCACCGTCAGGCCGGCAAACCCTACGGCCAGCGCAGCGTCCCGGTACGTGAACAACGTCTGGTGCCGTTCGGCATGAGCCGTGTCACGGGGTACAATCGTCCGGCCGCTCGATGTCGTATCCTGTGCCGCGAGCGTACTCTCCGCCATCGGCGAAATGAACGCTGCGATGGCAAGCGAACGGCACAAACATCTGGCGAACACGTCCATAGCTTTCATTGAGTCGAGGGTTTGACGAGGTGTATGGGTCCCATGTTGCATGAATTGGGCGCAACGGCGGCGCGCCCGAACGCCGGATGCTTGTTTTCAGGGCATAACGCACTTCATGCATGAGCCGTTCGCGTATCGCTGATCATGCCCACCACATGAGCCGAGTAGCTGTTCGATGATTCCGCACGTTGGCCGCCTCATCAGCGACTACGGGTATTACATCGTTGCGTTGTTCATCTTCGCGGAAGGGATCGCCATTCCCTTTCCAACGGATACGACGCTCGTCACGGCCGCCGCATTCGCCGCGCACGGCCGTTTGTCAATCGTGGCCCTGTTTCTCGTGTCTACCGTTTCCGCGACCCTGGGCACTACCGTCGCCTTCGTACTGGGCCGGCGCGGCGGCAATTTCTTCGAACACCATTCGAAGAAGGTGAACCCAACCGTGCTCGCCAGCACGCGGGCATTCTTCGATCGGCATGGTGGGAGCGCGGTTCTGATCGGACGCTTCGTCCCTGTGGCACGCATGCTCATCTCGCCCTTGGCGGGTCTCTCGTCCATGAGCCTCATGCGATTCACTGCCTTCAACGCCATGGGCGCCGCCATCTGGTCGGCCGTGTTTTGCGGCCTGGGCTACTTCTTCGGGCAGCATCCGCCAACGCTGGGCCGAGGACTCGTGCGGGGCGCGCTGGTCGTAACGGTGGGGCTTGGCATCATCGTCACGGTCGCTGTCGCGGGCGGATGGCTCGTGGAAGACAGTGACGCCGCCTGGCGCGCGGAGGGCACGATCTGGCATCGCATCCTCATGACGCCACCAATGCGGTGGCTCACGCACCGCTCCCCGAAGGCGCGTGCCTTCCTCTTCCGCCGTTTTTCGCCCGCCGACTACCTGGGGCTCAATCTCACCATTGGCCTGGGCATGAGTTTCGTCGCGCTCGTAATCTTCAGCGCGGTCATGAACGCACTGTTGACGCACGACGCGCTGCCCCAGTTCGACCTCAACCTGGCCGCCGCCCTTCGCGATGGCGCCTCGGCCTCGAGCACCGCGTTCTGGTCCAGTGTGAGCCGTCTCGGCACCCTGCCCTTCGTGACGCTCGTTGGTGCGGCGTTGGCGGGGGGGCTCAGGTGGCGGCGAGGGTCGTGGTTGCCCGTAATCGGGTTTTCAGCAGCCATGCTCGGAAGCGTGTTGCTGGACGAAGCCGTGACCCGCTATTTCCAGCATCAACGCGTGGGCGCCGCCGTGCAGACCGCCATCACGCTCGGCGCACCCAGTGGTCAATCGCTCGGGGCGCTGGTGGGGTATGGGATGATTGCGTACTTCGTGATTCTCCTGGTCAGCGAACATCGGCTCCGCGTGCTGATCGCGACGTGCGCGCTCGTGCTGATTGCGGCCATCTCGTTCGGCCGCCTCTTCGTTGGCGAACGCTATTTCAGCGACATCGTGAGCGGCCTCGCCGCCGGCGGCGTCTGGCTTTCTGCGTGCCTCACCGGCCTGGAAGTCGCCCGGCGGCGTGAGGAATTCTCGGTACGACGCCCGCGCGATCGAACGTGATTGCCAACGCTCGCCAGTAGCGAGGCCGTTCACCTCGGGCGACGTTTCACCACGCCAATTCACACCTCTACCCGAGTGCTTCATGTCCGACGCCGCCGTTCGCCATTTTCGCTGGTCCGACATTCCGGAAGAACGCGTAACCGACACCATCTCGCGTAAGCTCATCACGGGCGACGGCATGATGATCGCCCACGTGTACCTCAAGAAGGACGCGCTCGTGCCGCAGCACTCTCATCATAACGAGCAGATCACGTACATCATTTCCGGAGCACTGCACTTCTACATTGGCGCGGATCGCGCGCAGGAGATCATCGTGCGCGCCGGTGAGGTACTGCACATCCCGTCGCACGTGCCCCACGAAGCCCGCGCCCTCGAAGACACGCTGGACGTGGATGTGTTCAACCCGCCACGTCAGGACTGGCTCGACGGCACGGACAGCTACTTCCACAAGGCGAAGTAGCGATGGATCTGGGCCTGTCGGGCAAGATCGCCCTCGTCGCCGCAGCGAGCCGCGGTTTGGGGCGCGCAGTTGCCGAAGAGTTCGCGCGTGAGGGCATGCATGTCGTCATCTGTGCACGCGGCGCGGATGCGTTGCACGAAACCGCGGAATGGATTCGCGCCAATACGGCCGTGACGGTGGTGGAAGTGGTGGCGGACCTCTCCATTTCCGACGATGTCAGACGTGTTGCCGAAACAGCGTTGACAACCTTCGGCCGTGTGGACGTACTCGTGACGAATGGGGGCGGTCCGCCCGCAGGTCCGTTCGAGAGTCATTCGGATGAGGCGTGGGACGCGGCAGTTCGACAGACCCTGAACAGCGTCATCGGATTAACGCGCGCGGTGCTGCCCGGCATGAAGGAGCGTCGCTGGGGACGCATCATCAACGTGACGTCCATCGCCGTGAAGCAACCGGTGGACAATCTCATCCTGTCGAACAGCGTGCGGGCGGCCGTCACGGGGTTTGCGCGCACGCTCGCCAACGAGGTCGCGCCATTCAACATCACGGTGAACAACGTGATGCCGGGCTACACGCGCACGCAACGCGTGGAAGATCTCGCGCAGCGCAATGCCTCGTTGCACGGAACGAGCGCGGACGCCGAACGTTCGATGTGGGAACGACAGATTCCCATGGCGCGCCTGGGCGAACCGGTGGAGTTCGCAGCGATGGTCGCGTTTCTGGCGTCTGAGCGGGCAAGCTACACCACCGGCGCGTCGATTCCGGTGGACGGAGGGTGGATCAAAGGGCTGCTGTAGACTGCGGCGGGCTAGAACGGCAAGTCGTCATCGCTGTGCGGTGGCGCGTCGTCAAACGGGGGAGGACCGTCGGGCGAAGGTGTGTCGTCGTACGGTGACGCGGACATGCCGTTCGCGCCGCCGGCGTTCTTGCGCGGCGCCGACGACGGGTACGGGCTTGGCGAGCCGTCGCGCGACGGCCAGATCACTCCCTCACACCCCGGGCCGCCGCGCTCTTTTGGCTTGTTGCGACACTTGAAGTCGGGTGCGCGCGGATTGCGCTTGGACAGGCGATCATCCCACATGGGGCCGCCACAGACCGGGCAATTGGGCATGCCTGCCGCAACCGGACTGGTGGCCGCGCTCGCCGCTGGTGTGGACGTGCCGGTGCTGCCGGCCGCGGCCAAGGCCGCAGCAACCGCCTCCCGCGATGGCCAGACCACGCCATCGCATTCGCGATCCTTGCACTTGAAATCGGGGGCCTTCGGGTTCCGCTTGCCTACGCGATTGTCCCACATGTCGCCCTGGCACTTCGGGCACGAGGGTGTTGGGGTCTCGAGAGGCGCGTCGCCGGATTGCTGCTCGGTCATCGGAAATTGATTCTGGGTGGCAGCATTGAAATTAGCGCATCGATGACGTTTTCGCGTGCACCACGGCGAGGCGAATTGGCGCAAAGGGGCGCAAAGGGGCGCATCACCAGCTGGAGATGCGCCCCTGTTCGCACGCGAACCGTACCTAGACCCAATGCTGTTGAGTCAATGCGAATTGAGGCAGACCACTTGAACCACGGAGGACACAGATGGCACGGAAGGTTGGTCGAAGCCTGTTGCTTGCTCTTCCTCCGTGTTCCTCGGTGGCCTCTGTGGTAACGACGGGTTTGTTCTGCCCGTGGTCCCGGCCTGATGAAGGCTATAAGTGAACAGTATTGTATCTAGACCGCGTCCGACAACGACGTGAAGTTGAAGTCCTTCACTTTCAGCGTGGGGAAGACCACGTTGCCCCCTGCTTCCGTCCCGGCCACCCGCTCCGCCTTGCCCACCATCTCCAGGTTGTTGAGCATGAACAACGGGCTTTCGTTGAAGCGCAGGTTCTTCACCGCCTTGGAGATCTTGCCATTCTCGATGAGGAATGTGCCGTCGCGCGTGAGGCCCGTGTAGAGCACGGTGCGCGGATCCACCTGCCGCAGGTACCACAGGCGCGTCACGAGGATGCCACGTTCCGTCGAGGCGATCATCTGCGCCGTGGTCGCGTCACCGCCCGCCATCTTTACCGCCCCGAGCCCGCCGTTTGGACGCGCGCCCTTCTTCTGGGCCCAGAAGCGGGAATACGCCAGTTGCTTCAGCGCGCCATTCTCGATCCACATTTCACGGTTGAGCGGCAGGCCCTCGCCATTCCATGGCTGGCCCAGGAGTTGTGGATCGGCCGGATCCGAGTAGAGCGTGACCTTGGAGTCGACGATCTTCTCGCCGATCTTGGTGCCACCCCCCTGCTTGGAGAATGCCGAGCGTCCTTCGTCGGCGCTTCGCGCGTCGAGCGCGAAGGCCAGCAACTGCACGAGATCGCCCACGGCCTGCGGCTCGAGGATCACGGTGTAGCGCCCCGGTTCAATCGCCACAGGATTGCGTGAGCGTCGCGCCTTGTCGATGGCCTTGTCACTCGCCGCCTTGAAGTCGAGCTGTTTCCAGTCCGGATGATCGGCGCCAGCCCAGCCTGAGCCCGTGCCGTCGTTGGTGCGAACGGTCAGCTGGTAGTTTGCACTCGTTGACGCGAAGTACGCGTACATCCCGGTGTTCGATGCGATCGCGCTGAAATTGCTGCCCGCGACGATGAATCCCGCCGACGCGAGATCACCCGCCGCCTTCGACGCATCAATGGCGGTGTGCGCCGCCGCCGCGCGCTCGGCAGGGGTGAGGTTCGCCGTCGAATCGAAATACGCGTTCACGTCGCCGTAGCTCTGCGGTGGAAGCAGCGGCATGCTCTCCGGATCGTCGGGCGCGAGTTTCGCGATCGCCTCGCTCTGGCGCACCGCGCGCTCGATGCCTTCCGGTGAAAAGTCACCGGTGGTGACGACGGCGTGCTTGGGCCCATAGCCTGACTGTACCACAAGCTGCGCGTTCGATACGCCGCCCGACGTGCTGATGCGATTGGCCGCGAAGCGGATGTTGCCCGTGTACCCGCCGTTGAGTTGCGCGCCGATGGTATCCGCTTTCGACAGCTTCACCACACGTTCGAGAAAGGCCTGCGCTTCCGCGCGAGACATGACGTCGGTGGCGGAGAACACACGCCCCGTGTCGAAGAGGCTCTTGGGGCCGCTCATGCCTTTCTCCCCGTGTTGATGACGTTGATGTTGCGGAAACGAGCCGGCACACAGCCGTGACTCACCGCATTGACCTGGCCCGGTTGACCCTTTCCGTCGAAGAAACTGGCGCCCATTTCGTAACTCTGTTTGCCGCCGATCATGTCCATCGCATTCCAGAAGTCTGGCGTACGCATCTGGTAGGCGACGTCCTTGAGCATGCCGATCACCTTGCCCCCCTTGATCTCATAGAACAGCTGGCCGCCAAACTGCGCGTTGTAGCGCTGTTGGTCGATGGAAAAGCTGCCGTCGCCAATGATGGCAATCCCCTTGTCCGTCGCGGCAATGACATCTTCGTAGCTGCGTTCCTTGTCGCCCGGCAGCAGCGACACGTTCGGCATGCGCTGGAACGCGACATCGTTCCAGCCATCGGAGTGGCTGCAGCCGTGACTGCGGATGGGCCGTTTCTGGCTGTCGTACCACCAATCCAGCATGGGTGCCTGTTCGCGGGTGGTCTGGTAATCGTTCACCACGCCGTTCTTGATGATCAGGAACTTGTCGGGCTTCACGCCGTCGTCGTCCCAGCCGATGGTGGAACATCCGCCTTCCTGCTCGCGGTCGCCCTG
>JBDUCM010000064.1:0-28194 GCA_040003455.1 bacterium | reverse complement strand
AGATCTCGGCGGTCACGGCGCCGAAGCCACTGAAGAACCCCGTGCCGAAGAATGCCACGAATGGACCGAGCAGCAACAGCACCAGAGGGTTCTTCGTGGCCCCGTACAATGGGAGCAGAACACTCGCTGCGAGCAGATAGGCGACGTACACGCGCTTGCGCCCGATGGCGTCCGTGACATACCCGAACGAGATGTAGCCGAACCACATGCCGACCTGCATGGCGACGATGAGCCACGACATGGTCTGCGTCGAGAGGCCAATCCCGCCTTGCGTGGTTGGCAGTGACAAGTAGGCGGGCACCCATCCGTTCAGCGCCCACCAGCCGAACAGGCAGCACGCATTCATGAAGGTGACAGATGCAGTGAGTGCCAGCATCCTGCCGCGGAACATGTCGGCGAAACGGACCATGGTAGCGGAAGCAGCGGCTGCCTGGCCCGTGAGCCGAGCGCGCTGTTGCGCCTTCCAGACCTCCGGCTCCTGGACGTTTCGGCGAACCCACAAGGTGAAGAAGGCCGGGAGGATTCCGACAAAAAAGACCGCGCGCCATCCCCATCGCGGCAGAACGAAGCCCACGACCATCGCCGCGGCGGCGAAGCCGATCGCCCACGAACCCTGCATGTATCCGAGCGCTCGCCCTCGATGCTTCGCCGGCCACGTTTCAGAAACGAGCGCGGCGCCGCTGGCCCACTCACCGCCCATGCCGAGTCCCAGCAGTGCGCGGAAGATCGCGAATTGCCAGAGATTCTGCGACAAACCGCAGGCCGCCGTGAAGACCGAATAGATAAGGACACTCGCCATCAGGGCACGCGTGCGTCCAAAGCGATCGGCGATGTGCCCGAAGACGAGGCCACCGGCCGCGCCGCCAAGCAGGGTGATCGAACCCAGTGCGCCCGCTTGCGTCTTGGTCAGGCCCAGATCGCCGATGACCGATGCCAGGGTCAGCGAAAAGAGCATCACGTCGAACGCGTCGAGGGCCCATCCCAGGGACGCGGCGATCAGGGCGTGGCGCGCCGGCTTCGCGGCAACACGCCACCAGCCAAAGAGTCCGGCGTCGGAAGTTTCGTGTGTCAGGGGGGCATTGGGCTGGAAGGTCGCCGTAGCTTCGTCCGGTCAGGTCATTCTGCAAACAGCCGATGGTTTCAAGGTGCTTTCTTCGCCGCTTTCTTCGTCGCCGGTTTCGGTGGCGGGGCAGAATCGCTAGCCGCACCAGGTACGGCCGAACGCGCCGCCTCGGCACCGCGGCGCAGGTCCACAGCCCCATCGACCGCTTTCTGAATTGCCAGGCTGCTCGTCACCGATTCGTACCTGGCGTTCAGCGCCGTTTCGATGGGCAACGGCACGGGCGAGAGTTGAAGCGTCCCCGCCATCCCCTTGTCGATGATCTCGTCGATCCGCTTCGACGCAAGCTGCTCGCGCTCGACGGGCGTCTTGCCATCGGCAAGCTGCTCCGGCGCCACCCCCAGTTCCCGCCAGGTCTGGAGCACACCCTTTCGGAATTGTTCGCGCAAGTCCGCCTTCTGGACATCGGATACGTCGAGCTTTGCGCTGTCAGCCGCGCGGACGAGAATGGCCCGTGAGGCGAGGTTCCGAATGAACGCGTTGCCGAGCGAGTCGGGCACCTGCGGCATTCCTCTCATGACCTGCGTGCGCTGAAGGGGCGGCATGATGTTCAGCCATGCCACGAGATCGGACACCGTGAACTTCCCACCCTTGTCGAATGTTGCCAGCACGGTCGTCGTATCGCGGCTGCTCTTCACGAGATCGAGCATCGCGTCACGAGTCTCGGCCAGTGCGGCGTCTCCTATTTTCAGCCCCGCGTCACGCGACAGCTTCTCGCTGGTGATGCTGTCGTTCACCATCCGTATGGTCTGGCTGAATGCCGGCACGTACTGCGCTCGGGCATCAGCCCACGACACGCGCATGATGACGTCGATGCCGAGCGGTGTCGGCACGAGGTTCGAGATGGAATCGGGCTTGAGCGACGAGATGACCCCGACGATCGCAGGGTTCATGGCACTCCGCGGGATCACGCCGAGATAACCGCCCTGGGGCGCACTCTGCTTGTCCGCGCTGTACTTGCGCGCCATGTCCGCAAAATTTGCGGGAGTCAGCGACTTTCGAACGTTGGCCGCGAGTTTCTTGACCGAGTCGAGCGCGACGGGAGACGCTTTCGGCGGATAGGCGAACAACATGTGCCGCACGGCGTAGAGTCCATGTGCTGCCGATTCGTACGCGGCTTGCGTCGCGGTATCGGCGTGCATGGGTCGGCGCAATGCCTCGAGGATGCGGTTGACACGTTCGCCGTTGAGTGTCGCTGCAATGGCGAGCCCCTCTTGCGCGGCCAGCGTGTCATTGTGCGCGGCCGCGTAGGCGAGTCGATGATAGGTCGACCACATGTTGGCCACGGTCAGGCCGTTCTGTGGTGTCATCTCGACCCGGATCTTTGCATTGCCGAGCAGTTTGCCCAGTCGTTCCACCGTCAGGTCCTGCGAGGCCGCTCGGGCGGCGATGTCGTGTGTGTCGGAGAGCGGGTCTTTCGGCTCGGAACAGCCCATGCCGGCAAGAGCGGCCACGGTGGCGGCGACGACGAGGTGGGTTCGCATGCCGCAAAGGTACAGCGCGGTGTTGGAACTGTCGCCTCCCGCGGCGGCAAGTCGCGCGCGCCCAGTTCGCTCCCGACTGGCGGCAGCTCGCGGAAATGGGATAGTTTGACGCACTGGATTTGCGCCGCGTTTTTTCGCGGCCGCACCGACCTGGCTTCCCGCATCCCCACACATGTCACTCACCCGCAGACTTTCTGTAGCCGGCGCTCTCGCGCTCGTCGGCACGGCGCCACTATGCGCGCAACAGTCTCCCGCGAATGATCCGAACGTTCAACGGATCTGGCGATTGGGCATGGACAGCTCCCATGTCCAGGAGTTGGCTCAGACCTTGTTCGATTCCATTGGACCGCGACTCACGGGCAGCCCAGGCATCAAGGCCGCCAGCGACTGGGTCATTGGCCAGTACAAGGCGTGGGGTATCGACGCCAAGCGGGAGCAATACGGCACGTGGCGCGGCTGGCGTCGCGGTACGTCGCACATCGACCTCATGACCCCTCGCGTGCGTTCCCTGGCCGGTACGATGCTGGCATGGAGCCCGGGCACCAAGGGAAAGCCGGTAACCGCGCAGGCAATCGTCCTGCCCAAGTTCAAGGACAGTACGGAATTCGTGAAGTGGTTGCCTCAGGCAAAGGGGAAGATCGTCCTCCTCTCGCCGGCCTGGCCCACCTGCCGCCCGTCCGAGGATTGGCAGCGCTTTGGCACTACGGCGTCCATCGCTCGCATGGACACGCTCATTGCGCAGATGAACATGGAGTGGTCGGTGATGGGCGATTCCGTTGCCGGACCCGACGGCCGTCGCGTATTCCGGCCCGACAGCACCAAGCTCTATCGCGGCACGGGCTACTCGCTCGCGCTAGGTACCGGCACGCTCGGCATGCGTTTGGAGAAGGCGGGGGTTGCCGGCATGATCTCGTCGCGCAACAAGCTCAGCGGCTTCAATAATCCGTTCGCGGCAGCCGGCGCAGGTGCAGGTGGGCGTGGCGGCCCTGGCGGCGGCCGCGGTGGCCAGCCTGCGGGCGGCGCCAGCGCACGTGGCGGCGGCCCTGCGTCGACGGTTGCGGCGGCAGCGGGGCGCGCCGCTGGTGCGTTCCAGGGTGCGGGCGGATGGGGCACCATCGAAATCTTCGAGACCTACAACACCATCGCTCCGGCGGTGACCCTCGAGTGTGAGGACTACGGCCTCGTCTATCGTCTCGCCGCGAACAGCCAGAAGCCAACCGTAAGGCTTGATCTCGACGCGCAGCTCCTCGGCGAAGTGCCCGCCTTCAATACCATTGGCATGATCAAGGGCACGGAGAAGCCAGACGAGTACGTGATGCTGTCGGCGCACTTCGATTCATGGGATGGCTCATCCGGCGCCACCGACAATGGCACGGGCACCATGATGGCCATGGAGGCGATGCGAATTCTCAAGCTCGCGTACCCACATCCGAAGCGAACGATCATGGTGGGTCACTGGGCCAGCGAGGAGCAGGGCCTCAACGGCTCAACCGCGTTCACGGAAGATCATCCGGAAGTCATGAAGGGCCTCCAGGCGCTCTTCAATCAGGACAACGGAACGGGGCGAGTCACCTCGCTCTCGTCGTCGGGCCTCACGGACATCGGCCGTCACCTCAAGTCGTGGTACTCCGCACTGCCGAGTTTCTACACGGACAGCATGAGCAGCAACGTGGTGTCGTGGAACTTCAACGACGTACCCACGGGGAATCCGGGCGGCACGGACGGCGCAGTGTTCGCGTGCTTCGGCACGCCGTCCATCGGCATGGGCGCGGTGGGCTGGAACTACGGGACCTACACGTGGCACACCAACCGCGACACGTACGACAAGGTGGTGTTCGACGATCTGAAGCACAACGCGACGCTTGCGGCGACGATGGCCTACCTCGCGTCGGAGGACCCGGAGTTCATCAAGCGCGATCGCTCGCCCGGCACGTGGCCGGCGAACTGGCCCGCCAACTGCGGGAAAGTACCGCGCAAGACGAAGCCGAGACTGTAAACGAGTGAGCACGAGAACGGTCGTTGTTACGGGTGGTGCCGGGCACGTTGGCTCGCATGTGGTCGAGGTGCTCGTCGCCGACCCGGACACGCGCGTCATCTCGCTGGACAACTATTTCACGGGGCGCCGGGAGAATCACATTCCCGGCGCTGAGTATCGCACCGGGCACACGAAGGACATCGAAGCGCTGATTCCAGAGACGCCCGATCTCGTGTTCCATCTTGGCGAATATGCCAGGATCGCAACGAGCTTCGAGGATGTTGCGACAGTGTACGACTTGAACACCACCGGCACGTTTGCGGTCACGGAGTTCTGCCGCACGCGTGCCGTGAAGAAGCTGGTCTACTCGGCGTCGAGCACCAAGTTCGCCATCGAAGGAGACGGACGTCATCAGAATCCATACGCGTTCACGAAGGCCACGAACGTCGATCTGCTCAACGACTACGGCAGGTGGTATGATCTGCCCTACGCCATCTGCTACTTCTACAATGGCTTCGGGCCTCGCGAAGTGGGTAGCGGCAAGTATGCCACGTTGATTGCAAAATTTGAGGCGCAGTACAAAGCCGGCTTGCCGCTCACCGTGACAGAACCAGGAACGCAGCGGCGAACCTTCACCTACGTGAAGGATCTTGCGCGTGGTATCATCGCGGCAGGAGAAGCGGGTAGCGGCGACGGCTATTCACTACGCGCCGCGAACAGTTACAGCGTGCTCGACATCGCCCGCGCCTTCGGCGGCGAACTCGTGATGGAAGCTGGCTACCCCGGGCGTGCCGACGTAGTGGCAGAGGAGCGATCCAGGGCCGCTGACGAATTGAACTGGCACCCCACCATGGACATCATGGACTACATCGCCGCCTTCAAGCAGGCGAATCCCAGATAGGGCCGACCTCGTTCACTTCGCCAGCGCTGCCGCAATGCGCTCGCCGAGCACCGGAGCCACGGAACGGCTAAAGGTTGCCGTGAGGTGATTGTCGTCCGTGAAAATCACGACGCCCTTGCGAACTACTCCGCAGCGTTGCGTCGGGCAGACCTGATCGTTCATGTCGACGAATCGTACTGGCAGGCCTTTCGCAGCAGTGGTCTGCGCGTCAATGGCCACTTGGGATAGCGCATCGGCACGGTCGTACTCGCACGCGCCTGCCATGAACAGCTTCGCCGCGCGGCGCGACAAGCAACCCGGCACGTCGAACCAGGTCCTCGGCGTACCACGAATGATGATGACAGGGATCCCCGCCGCGACGAGGCGCACGTATGTACGACGAAGTCCTCGTTGCCATTCGTCCGCGCCCACCTGCCAACGCCCGGCCTTGCCCTGCACGAGCACGTAGTGATCCCAACTCGACAGGATCACCGCCGATGGATGACGTGCGATGATGCGTTGCATCATCGCCTCACGGTAGCGCGTACATTCGCGATAGGTCCGGCTGGTCCGTGCGGCGGGACGTTCAGGCACGTCAGCGACCGGGCATCCGCCTTTCACCATCGCGTCGATCTTCCATCGATGCGACCTGCCCGCGGCATCGAGGCCCCCAAGCCAGTGTTCGGCGTGGGAGTCACCAAGGAGCGCGATCGTTGTGGTCGCCGTGGTGTCGCCAAATTCGCAACGTGCCTTGGCGTTTTCAACTTTGGTGGCCCAACAGTTGTGGTCCATCCGATCGACACGGGCGGCGGCAAGTGCGCGTTGTTCCGGTTGTGACGCTTGCCGTGACGCCAAACGCAATGCACCTGCTGCGACGAGCAGTGCAACGACGCTGACGGCAAGCGCGGTGGGGGCGCGCCAGTGCTCGGGCAGGCGCGACATCCGACCGTCTCGCGCCGAACGCTCCAGCGAATGATACGTGAGCCATGCAAGGACGAGCGCCACGACGCTCCACACTCCCTTGCCGACCACGCCGATGTTGGGCAGCAGCACGGCTCCAAGCCCGACCAATGGCCAGTGCCAGAGGTACCACGCGTACGACATCCGGCCAAGCCAGCGGACCGGTGGTACAGCGAGTGCTCGACTCACGACGCTCCGTGGCGCACGTTCACCGCCGATGAGTAGCGCCGCGGTGCCCAGTGCGGGAAGCAGCGCAGCGATGCCAGGATAGGGCGTATCGCGGTTGTAGGCCACAACCGCAAGCGCGATTGCCAACAAGCCCAAAACCTGAAGGGACACAGCCAGGTAGACTCGCTGGTCGGTGCGGCCTTTCATGATCACCACGAGCGCGCCGCCGAGGGCGAACTCCCAGATCCGCGTGGGCATGCCGAAGAACGCCCACGGTTGCGCGGTGTTCGTGAGCCAGAGTGACGCCGCGAACGAGGCGAGCGCCGTCAGCGCGATGGCGCCGAGAAGCGGTCGCGTGCGCGGGACGTCCGGTTCGTGGATGTCGGCCTTCTGTCGGCTGGCCAGGAAAGGAATGAACAGCAGCAGCAGTGGCCAGACGATGTAAAACTGTTCCTCGACCGCGAGTGACCACGTGTGGAGCAGGGGGTTCTCCGCCGACGCGAAGTAGTCCACGGCGCCGCGCGCGAACCCGATGTTGCCTGAATACATCGCGACCGACTGCGCGGTCTCGAGAATGGGCGCGCGGTCGACGGGCGCGTAGAGCCACATCACCGCCGCCATGGTGGCCATCAGGACAAGGAGCAACGGCGGCAGCAAACGCAGCGCGCGCTTGCCGTAGAACGCGGAGAGGTCGATGGTGCCGGTGTCGTGCTGCTCTCGAACGAGAATTCCGGTGATGAAGAAGCCGGAAAGCACGAAGAACAGGTCCACCCCAACGAAACCGCCTTCCAGGCCCGGGACGTCGGCATGGAAAAGCACCACGAGGAGAATCGCTACTCCTCGCAGGCCTTCAATGTCGGGCCGGAACGTTGGTCGATCTGGCGGCATGGGCTCCCTACGGGCGAACGCTCAGTGAAGTTGCGACGCTCACGCTGCCAAGGCAATCCGAAAGCAGCCCGGCGCGCCCTTGTTCGCAGGAAGCGGTCAGGGAGGCGGCGCGGACGCGAGGTCCTCGATCGCGACGTCGTCCCGGCACAGGGGGCAGACCGCTGGCGTCCAGTGCGGAAATTCGTCGCGGGCAACGGCTTCCACGGGCAGGCCGCGCTCGACAAAATAGTCCGCGCCCGTGGTGCCAAGAACCAACAACGCCCCCGCCACCACAGGCTGGGCTCCCGCCGATTGCAGGGCGGCGAACGTGCCACGCAACGCCGAGCCGGCACTCATTACGTCATCCACCATGGCAACGCGTGCGCCGCGGACTCGGTTGGCGAGGGCAGGTGGCAGGGAATAGCGCGCCCCGAACAGGCCGCTGCCGGCGTCGTCGCGCGCCCGTTCCGTGAAGTAGAAATCAATGCCCATCGCGGCGGCAACGAGCTGCGCGAGGAAGGCGCCGCCCTGCATCGGGCCACAGACGGCATCCACACCATGAGGGCGCACCGCGCCGGCGAGCGCGCTCACGAACGGCTCGATACGGCGCGTGTTGATGAACAGCGGGTCGAGATCGAGCCAGAGACCACTATGATGGCCCGATTCGAGGCGAAAGTGCCCACGCCGCGCGTTGACCAGCTCCATGAACGCGGCGAGCGACGTCACCTAGGCGAACCGCTTTGCGGAACGCTCCTTGGCCTTTCGCATTTCCTCATCCCTGTTGCGCGGCGCGGCATTGGTCTCGATCGAGTCGATGAGGCGCCGCGCGGACGCAGCGACTTCCTGCACTGCCTGATTGAAGGCCTCCTCGTTCGCGCGCGAAGGACGGGTGGTTCCACTCAGCTTCCGCACAAACTGGAGTGCGGACGCATGAACCTCGTCTTCGGTGGCGGGCGGTTCAAAATTCGCGAGCGTCTTGATGTTCCGGCACATGGACGACTCTCCGTGACGTGGCGTGATGCTGTAAATGTACAGCACATTCCGCGAGCAGTTCCAGCTAGGTGCCGCCCCAGCGCGTCTCAGCCGGTGTCGCGTCGCGCGAGCACGAACATGCCGAGCCCGTCCGAATACCAATCGGGAATGAAGGCGTCCTCGGCGAATCCCAGCTGCCGAAGTGCGCTGTTGCACTCCACGAAGAGAGGATCGTCGGCAAGCTCGCAGACGATCAGACGTGCCTGGTCCGATGCGGAACACTCCAGGATCGCGCCGGCAAGCATAAGCAGCGATTGGGAGGTGCGGCCGACGAGGGCGTGCACCTTCACCACGCCGCCAGCTCCTGCCACCCGGCCAAACAGCGCCACGCCATTCACGTGGCCTCGGTGGCCGGAGAGCGCCACGAAACCGCGATACTCTACGTCCGCGCCACTGATGGCGCGTTCCAGTTGCTCGTCCAGGCGAAGGGCGTATCGTGAACCACCCAGTTGGTCGCGCATCAGGGCACGCGCTGCGGCAGCATCCTCCGCCACGAGCGCGCGCACGTTTCCGACGTTCACGGGAGCGTGCGTCCGCTCAGATGTGGATGGCTCGGCCGAGCACTGCCAGCGCGGCTTCCTTGGTCGCCTCCGACAACGTCGGATGCGCATGCACGGTAACGGCGATGTCTTCGGATGATCCGCGATACTCGAACGCGAGCACCACCTCCGCCACGAGCTCGGACACATTGGGTCCGATCATGTGAGCACCGAGCAGCTCGTCCGTTTCCGCGTCCGCGATGAACTTCACGAAGCCACTCGTGTCACCTGCCGTGCGTGCACGACCATTGGCCGAGAATGGAAACTTGCCCGTCTTGTACGCACGACCGCTCGCCTTCACTTCATGCTCGGCGAGGCCGACCGACGCGATCTCGGGCCAGGTGTACACCACACTGGGAATGGAGCGGTAGTGCATGTGCACCTTCTTGCCCGCGATCACTTCCGCGGCAATCACGCCCTCCTCCTCCGCCTTGTGCGCCAGGAGCTTGCCACCGATGCAATCGCCAATGGCGTAGACGTTTGGCAGGCTTGTGCGGAGTTGATCGTCCACCAGCAACTCGCCGCGTTTGCCGACGCTGAGGCCGAGCGCGGCGGCGTCTACCCCCGTGAGCGACGACTTCCGCCCGACGGACACGAGCACGTAATCCGCCTCGAGCGTTTCCGTCGCGCCATCCTTCTTGACATCCACGAACATCGTGTCGCCTTCGCGCCGCGCGCTCGTGACCTTTGACCCGGTGCGCAGCACGAGGCCCTGCTTCTTGAACGTCCGCTCCGCGTCCTTCACCAGCTCTTCATCCATGCCCGGCATGATCGTGGGCATGAACTCCACGACCGTGACCTTCGCGCCGAGTCGACGCCACACACTCCCCAGCTCAAGGCCGATCACGCCACCGCCGATGACCACGAGATGCTTCGGCACGACGGGAATCTTGAGCGCGCCCACGTTCGACAACACGCGCTCCTCGTCGAACTTGAGAAAGGGCAGCTCGATCGGAACGGAACCGGTGGCGATGATCACGTTCTTCGCCTGATAGCTCGTGACCGTGCCGTCCGCCGCAGCAACGTCCACCACGTTGCCCGCCTTCAGCGTGCCGCGCCCCTTGGCCCACGTGATCTTGTTCTTTCGGAACAGGAACTCGATGCCTTTGGTGTTCTGGCCGACGACGTCGTCCTTGCGCTTGAGCATTTGCGCGACGTCCATCCGTATGCCATCGATGCCGATGCCGTGCTCGGCGGCATGCGTCTGCATGAACTCGAAGTGTTCACTCGAGTTCAGGAGCGCCTTGCTCGGTATGCAACCGACGTTCACGCAGGTGCCACCGAGCGTCTTGTCCATCTCGACGCACACGGTGGAGAAGCCGAGCTGGGCGGCGCGAATGGCGGCGACGTAGCCACCAGGGCCGCCGCCGAGTACGAGGACGTCGGCAGAGGTTGAGGTATCAGGCATGACTAATCGATGAGCATCGAGGCCGGATCTTCCATCAACTCCTTCACCCGCACCAGAAACAACACCGCCTGCTGGCCATCGATGACGCGATGATCATACGACAGGGCGATGTACATCATGGGCCGGATTACCACCTGACCATTGAGGGCGATGGGCCGATCCTGCGTCTTGTGCAGGCCAAGGATGCCCACCTGCGGATAGTTGATGATCGGCGTGGAGACCAGCGAGCCGAAGACACCACCGTTGGTGATGGTGAACGTGCCACCGGTGAGGTCATCCATTGCGAGCTTGCCGTCGCGCGCCTTCTTGGCCACCGCCGCGATGTCCCGCGAGATGCCGATCATTCCCTTGCGGTCGGCGTCCTTGAGGTTGGGGACGACCAATCCCGCCTCGGATGCCACCGCGATGCCCATGTTCACGTAGTGCTTGTAGACGATGGAATCCCCGTCGATCTGCGCATTGACGATGGGGTACGTCTTGAGCGCCATGCACGCCGCCTTCACGAAGAAGGGCATGAAGCTCAGCTTCACGCCATGCTCCTTTTCCACCTTCTCCTTCATCCGCTCGCGCAGCGCACTCACGGCGGACATGTCGATCTCGTTGAACGTTGTCAGGTGCGCCGTGGCGTGCTGCGCCAGCAGGAGATTCTCCGCGATGCGCTTGCGGCGCGTGGTCATCTTTTCCCGCGTCTCGCGTTCGCCAACCGGCGGGACCACCAGATGATTGCCGGCAACGGGCGCCGGCAGTGGCCTGGGAGCCACTGCGGCGGGCGTGGCCGCAGCCGGTGCGCTCGTCGCGGCGGACGCATACTCGATGACGTCGGGCTTGCTCACCACGCCGCCGCGTCCGGTACCGGTGACCGCGCTCAGTGCGATGTTCTTTTCTGCCGCCACGCGCTGCGCTGCGGGCGACGCTCGCACCTCTCCCGCGGCCGATGGCACTTCCGGCTCGGCGGCCGGCTGCGCGGCGGGGGCAGGCGCTGCTGCTGACGGTGCCGGTGCCGGTGCCGGTGGGGCCGCAACGGCAGGAGCCGCCGCGCCTTCTTCCATCTCACCGAGCAACTGATCCACCTTCACGACGTCCCCTTCGTTCACCGCGTGCTTCGTGAGCACGCCGGCGCTGAGTGCGGGGACCTCAACCGTGATCTTGTCCGTCTCCAGCTCGACGAGTGTATCACCGGCGACCACTGCGTCGCCCGCGTTCTTGAGCCAGCGAGACACTGTCGCCTCGACGATCGATTCGCCGAGCGGTGGAACCTTGATTGCAGTCATGAGTGGGCCATTTCCGAGCATTCGGCAACGCCCGCGGCGACTTTCGCCCGCGTCCGACGTCGCATAGCATTCCGCGAGGAATATAACCCCACGGCAGAGGCATGCGAGGACTCACCATCTCGGCGCACGGCGGCACGGAGCAGATCGAATTTCGTGACGATCTTCAGCGTCCCGAGCTCCGAAACCCCGGCGATGTGCGCATCCGCATGCGCGCGGCGGCGCTGAATCACCTGGACCTCTTTCTATTGAAGGGGCTGCCCGGTGTGACCATCGCGCCGCCTTGGGTCCTTGGCGCCGACGGCACCGGCGTCGTGGAGGCGGTGGGCGCCGACGTTGTCACGGTCGCGATCGGGGATTCGGTGGTAATCAACCCCGGCCTCAGCGACCGAACCTGCGAGTACTGCCGCGCTGGAGAACAGCCGCTGTGTCCTCGCTACGGTATCCTCGGCGAACACTTCCCGGGCACCATCGCCGAATACGTCGTAGTGCCCGCCGCGAACGTGCTTGCCGTTCCCCCGCAGGTTGATCCATCTGTGGCAGCCGCCTTCACTCTCGCGACACTCACGGCGTATCGCATGCTGGTAACGCGCGCGCAGCTCCGTGCCGACGAACGCGTGCTCGTCTGGGGCATCGGCGGCGGCGTCGCCATAGCGTGCCTTCAGATTGCGAAGCTGCTTGGCGCGCACGTTACTGTCACGTCAGGCAGCGACGCAAAGCTCGCCGCAGCCACGGCACTCGGCGCAGACGAAGTGATCAATCATCGTGGCATCGATGTGGGGCGCGAGATTCGCGCGCGTACGGGGAAGAAGGGCGTTGACGTCGTGGTCGATTCCATTGGTGAAGCGACGTGGGCGCAATCGCTTGGCGCCCTGGGGCGTCGCGGCCGATTGGTCACCTGTGGTGGTACGTCGGGACCCATGGTCACCACCGATGTACGGAAGCTCTTCTGGAACCAATGGAGCATTCTCGGCTCCACGATGGGAAATGACGCCGAGTTCGCGGCCGTGGTCGAGCATCTTCGCGCTGGCCGGCTCACTCCGCCCATCGACCGCGTCTTTCCGATTGCCGACGGCCGGGCTGCCTTCGAGCGATTGGAACGCGGAGAGCAGTTCGGCAAGATTGTCGTGGACATCTCGGATGGCTGATGCGCACGCGCAGTACGAGCCCGACGAGCAACAGTTGATCCGGGCGCAGGTGGCCAAGGGAGAACGGGCAACGTGTCCCCGCGACGGCACGATCATGACCCTGCGCTCCATTGGCGGAGGCTCATTTGGCCTGGGCTATGCGCGACGCCGGGAATGGCTCATCTGCGCGACCTGCAAGCGGAGTGTCATTTTCGACCTCAAGCGCGGCACAAGAAACTGACCGGGCAGCGGCAGCAAGATCGCGCTGAATATCTCACTTGCCAGAAGCGCGGGGGCTCGCGGCAGTCTCACCCCCGATCGTCACGGCGGCGACCACAGCGCCGGCCACACATAGCCCCGCGGAGATGTACATCGCGTGCGTGAAGCCAGTGGTCAGTGTGGCGCCCTTTAGCGACGCACTCCCGCCAAGGCCCGCCGCAACAGGAATGACAGCGGTGGCAAACAGGCCTGCAAGCCGCGCGACCGCGTTATTCACCCCCGACGCGAGACCCGCCAACTTCTCGCCCAGGGCGTCGAGTGCAACGGAGGTGAGCGGCGCGACGAAACACGCCAGCCCAAATCCGAACACCAGGGTTGCCGGCAAGACAGTTGTCACGAAGGTGCCGCCCGGCCGCACGCGCCCAAACAGCAGCATGCCTGCCGCTGCGATCAGTGCACCAACCACCATCGGAGTCCGTGGCCCGATGCGTTGCGCCACGCGTCCGGCCACCGGCGATACGGCGAGCATCAGCGCATTGATCGGCAGCAGGCATGAACCGGCGGTGAGCGCCGAGTAGCCAACATTGGTTTGAAGCTGGAGCATCAGGAGAAAGAACAGACCGTTCAAGGCCGCGTAGACGAGCAGCGTCGTCACGTTCACACCGAGGAATTGCCTTGACTTGAAGATCCCGGGCGGCAACAGGGGCTCCTTTGCGCGGTGCTCCGCGATGACGAAGCCAATGAGCGCCGCGATGCCGATGGAGAATGCGGCAATCACGCCACCGCTTGCGTACCCGCTGTGGGGGGCGGCGATCATGGCCGTGATGATGCCGGCCAGGCCGATGGTGGCGAGCACGGCGCCGCGATAGTCAATGGCGGTCCGGGTGGGTTCCGCGTCGCGGCTGCCGGTCGCTCCCGCCCTGTTAGCCATCCACGCCGCGACCAATGCAAACGGTGCGACGGCAACGAAGACGACGCGCCATGAGGTGAGGTCAACGAGCGTGCCGCCAATCAGCGGCCCCAGGGCCGACGAAACCGCGGACCATGCCGACCATTTCCCGATCGCCGCACCGCGCTCCTCGCCGTGGAACGTCGTCTCCAGGAGGGCAAGACTGTTGGGCACCACGAGCGCGCCGGCCGCGCCCTGTACGAGCCGGGCGCACACAAGAATCTCCACGGAGGGCGCGAGCGCACAGCCCAGCGACGCCACCGCGAAGGCGGCAAGGCCAATCCCGAACACACGGCGCCGCGAGTACCGGTCGCCAAGCGAGCCACCGAGCAGCATCAACGCGCTCAAGGTGAGCAGGTAGCCGTTCATCACCCACTGGAGCCCGGCCAGCCCCAACCCGAGGTCCTTTGCCATGGCCGGAAGAGCTACCGCGGTGACGGAGCCCTCCAGGAACACGGCGCCCGAACCGAGGATGGTTGCAACGAGCAGCAGTCCGGAACCAGCGCGCGGTCGTGTCATGGAAGGGGTGTTTGAGGCATCACGAACCCAGGCTCCATGCAACCCTCGTGCGCCATTCGCGTACGCGCAAGACGCTCTCACCTGGCGCGCGCGAATCGACTAGATTTTCGGCATGCCCAACTTCCTCGACCGACTGCAGTCGAGTTTCAGCCAGGTGTTCGGTGATATCGTGCCGGCGTTGCTCGGCGCGCTCGTCATACTTTTTGCGGGCTACCTGCTGGCCAAGGTGCTGGAAAAGCTCGTCGAGCGATTCCTTCGCCGCATCCGCCTGAACAAGATGCTCGAGCGTGGCGGCGTGATGGACGCCGTGGAGCGCTCTGGTTCGCACCTGAATCCTATTCGCGTTCTCGCGAACCTGGTGTTCTGGCTGGTGATGTTTGCCGTCATCCTCGTTGCGGCCAACGCGCTCGGACTCGAGTCGCTTGCGAATGTATTCTCGGAGCTCGTGAGCTACATCCCGAGCGTGATCGCGGCCATCGTGATCATCCTCGTGGGCATCGTACTCGGCGGCTTCGT
This sequence comes from bacterium, assembly GCA_040003455.1. Classification (GTDB taxonomy): domain Bacteria; phylum Gemmatimonadota; class Gemmatimonadetes; order Gemmatimonadales; family Gemmatimonadaceae; genus AG11. Next base: position 13,163 of record JBDUCM010000064.1, on the reverse strand, counting down.
TGGTGGGTTGATATCGGCGTCTGCGGGCGCGCTGCACGGTGGCCGCGCCCTTGCGCGCGTGGGTCGTGGCGGCGTGATCCTGCTCGCCATCTTCATGGCGTTGCAGGAACTTGGCATTGCCACGGACATCGTTACCACGGCGTTTGCCATCCTGTTCGGTGCCATCGCACTGGCCATGGCACTCTCCTTTGGGCTGGGCAATCGCGAACTCGCTGGCCAGGTTACGCGCGAGTGGTACGAGCAGTATCGCGCCGAGCGTGACGAGGCTCTGCGCCGGGAGCGGGAACTCGAGGCGAAGGAAGACGCCGAGATGGAGACGGAGTACCCCGAGAGTGCTCCGACCGAAGCCGAAGGCAAGGAATAGTCGAGGTCCCTAAGCAACGTTGCTGCGGGAGTGGCGGGTCGAAGGAGGCAGACGCGTGATCGTCACACCTTCTCCAGGCTCCGCATGCAGAAAATCGCTCCCGCAGCTCGGTTCGCAGTGATCGCCATGGCCGCCAGTGTGCTTGCCTGCGGCGCTGACACCACAAGGCCGCCGCTTCCGTCCATCGCCGGAACCTGGAGTCTGGTCTCCATGAATGGCGCGCCCCTCCCCGTCACGTTACAGGATGCAGGTCCGAGACTGGATCTGACTTCCGAAGATCTCCTGATTGCTGACGGCACGTTTCAGCAGCAGCGCCTCGTGCGGAGCACGGACGCAGGGCAGACGCGCGAGTTGTACGGTGCAACGGCGGGGACATATGACTCCTACGTTGCATTGCACGTGTTTCATTTTCCGGGCGTCGGTATTTCGACAACCGCGGAGATTTCTGGCGATACGATGACGGTGACGTCGCCAGGCAACGCGTTCACATATCAGGTCGTCGGCACGGCTGTGTACTCGGGACTGGCGAGCATCACGCTGGTGTATGTGAAGCGATAGCGGGGGTCCGAAGAGGCGCCGAACGGGCAACTGGCGGGGGCGGACGGGGCGAGGTCGGGATTGGGACTGCGTAAGCTGTTGTGAGTAAAGCATTTACGCAGGAGAATCCTGCTTGATTTCCACCCTCCCCCGGCTTACCTTTACTCGTCTGTATTCCACGCGTCCACGCGCCTTCCAAACGTCATTTCATGACTGCTCCGAACAACCGCGAACGCATTCTTTCGCGCGAGATCGACACCGAGATTCGCGAGTCGTTCATCAACTACTCGATGAGCGTCATTGTCTCCCGCGCACTGCCTGACGTGCGGGATGGACTCAAGCCTGTGCATCGGCGCGTGCTGTTTGCGATGCATGAGGCCGGCCTCGTGCCCGGTCGTCCGTACAAGAAGTCGGCAACGGTCGTCGGTGACGTGCTCGGAAAATATCATCCGCACGGCGACCAGAGCGTGTACGACGCGCTCGTGCGCATGGTGCAGGAATTTTCGTTGCGGTATCCACTGATTGACGGGCAGGGAAATTTCGGCTCGGTGGAAGGCGATCCCGCGGCAGCGTATCGCTATACCGAGGCGAAGATGATGCCCGTCGCCATGGAGCTGTTGGCGGATCTCGACAAGAACACTGTCGACATGGTCCCCAACTTCGACGACCGGCTCGAAGAGCCGAGCGTCATGCCGGCGGGGATTCCCAATCTGGTCGTCAACGGATCGTCGGGCATTGCCGTGGGCATGGCCACGAACATTCCGCCGCACAATCTGCGCGAGACGATCAGCGCCGTCATCCATTTGATCGACAACCCGGATTGCACACCGGCCGACATCCGGAAGTTCATCAAGGGCCCCGACTTTCCCACGGGCGGATACATCTACGGCCGCGCTGGCATCTCCGACTATCAGGAGACGGGCCGCGGGCGCATCGTCATCCGGGCGCGCGCGGTCATCGAAGAACGCGAGAACTCGAGCAAGTCGCAGATCGTCGTCACCGAGATTCCGTATCAGGTGAACAGTGCCCGCCTTCTCGAGAACATCGCGGACCTGGTGCGCGACAAGAAGCTCGAGGGCATCAGTGATCTGCGGAACGAGAGCGATCGCGACGGCCTGCGCATGGTCATCGAGCTGAAGCGCGACGCCATTCCACGCGTGGTGCTGAACCAGCTCTACAAGCACACCCAGTTGCAGACCACGTTCGGCGTCATCATGCTGGCGCTTGTGCCGGACGCGATCACGCGCCGGTTGGTGCCGAAGGTCATGCCGCTCAAGGAAGTGCTCGAGCACTACGTCACGCATCGCCACGAAGTCATCGTGCGGCGCGCGCAGTTCGAGCTGGACAAGGCGCTCGAGCGCGAGCACATCCTGGAAGGGCTCAAGATCGCCGTCGACAACATCGACGAAGTGATCAAGATCATTCGCGGTGCAGCCGATACACCATCGGCCAATGCCGAACTCCAGGCGCGCTTCAAGCTGAGCGATCGGCAGACGGAAGCCATCCTCAACATGCGCCTCGCCAAGCTCACCGGCCTCGAAATCGAGAAGCTGGAAGAAGAGCTGAGCGAAGTGCAGGCGTTCATCAAGGACATGCGCGACCTGCTCGGTTCGCGGCCGCGCCGCATGGAACTGCTCAAGTCCGAACTGCAGCTCATCGCCGCCAAGTACGGCGACGAACGCCGCAGCGAGATCACGAGCGACGAAGGCGAGTTCACCATCGAGGACCTCATCGCCGATGAGGAGATGGTCGTCACCATCTCGCATGCCGGCTACATCAAGCGCACCTCGGTCAGCACCTACCGCAAGCAGCGTCGTGGCGGGCGTGGCCTGAACGGACAGGAGCTCAAGGACGAAGATTTCATCGAGCACCTGTTCATCGGCAGCACGCACGAATACCTGCTCGTCTTCACGGACGACGGGCGCTGTTTCTGGCTCAAGGTGCACGAGATCCCGCAGGGCGGCCGCGCCACCAAGGGCAAGCCGGTGGTGAACCTCATCAACGTCACCCCCGACACCAAGGTCCAGGCCATCCTCCCGGTCCGGGAGTTCCGCGACGACCAGTTCCTGCTCTTCACCACGAAGAAGGGCACGGTGAAGAAGACGGCGCTCTCCGCCTATGCCAATCCGCGCAGCAACGGCATCAAGGCGATCAAGATCGAAGACGGCGACGAGTTGATGGACGTACAGATCACGAGCGGCACCAACGACATCGTGCTCGCCACACGGCACGGCCTGTCCATCCGCTTCCATGAGGCGGACGTCCGTGAGATGGGTCGCGATACCACCGGCGTGAAGGGCATCGAACTCGGACCGCGCGATGTGGTCATCGGCATGGTCGTCATCAAGCGCGAAGCCACCCTGCTGGTCGTTGCCGAACGGGGCATCGGCAAGTGCTCGCCCATCGACGACTACCGCGTGCAGAAGCGCGGCGGCAAGGGCATCATCACCATCCATCGCACAGAAAAAACCGGCGACGCTGTTTCCATCATGGAAGTACTGCCGGAAGACGAACTGATGCTGATGACCAAGCAGGGCATCCTCATTCGCATGCCGGTGAAGGGCATACGGGTGGCGGGCCGCAATACGCAGGGCGTGAAGCTCGTGAACCTCGACGACAAGGATCTCGTGATGGCGGTGGCACGCGTCATTCCCGAAGACGCGAGCGTCGGTGGGGTTGAGGGAGCGGACGCGGACGGAGACGTAGACATCGAAGGCGACGCACCTGAGGGCGAAGAGGGCTAGCCGTACCGTCAGCCTCGCGACAGGACCCGAGGACCTGCTTTCGCCGTTGGCGAGGGCAGGTCCTTCTGTCAGGCACGAGTCTTGTCCTTTCTTGTCTTTCCGAGCCCCTGCTCCGGCGCTACCTTAGCGAACTATTCCGGACCCCTCCCGCCCTGACTACGTGAGCTGGCCAGCAGACCAAGACGAATCCATCCTCACCACGACGCTGATCGGAACGACGCTGGAGCTTCCGTCGTCCACGCCTGAACTCGTCGAGGCGCTTCGTCACGACCGCGAAGTGCTCGTACGCGAAGCGATTCTCTGGCAGCGGTGGGTCCGGTACCTCGCCCTCCTGGCACTGGTGGTGCTTGCCCTTGTACTGGGCAGCGGCAGCCGCACCGCCATGCTCTTTCCGGTTGCGATCACCGCACTGGCCTACGTTCTGTGCATCGCGGCAACCGCCAGCATGGTGCGCCGAGCGGTGGTGGTGCACGAGTTCCGGTTGCCGGCGTTGCTCGTCACGGCCGACATCCTCGCCCTGACGGTGCTCATGTGGCTGAGCGGCCTGCCAACCGACATGGGCCGCATCCTGGTCGGCGCCATCCTCGTGGTGCAGCTCGCCGTGTTCTACTTCGGCCGGGCCATGGGCAGCTACTCCGCCGTGCTCGCGGCCGCGGCATTTCTCCTGACGTCGCTCGTGGTCCCGTCGTCCACGGCGTCCACCATGCCCCGGCCGGAGCTCTCGCACGTGCTGCTCAGCCTGGGCGTGTTCGGCATGGTGAGTGCCGTGCTGGTCACCGCCTACGGAAACTTCCGGGAGCGGATGAACCGGCTCCGCCTCTTCTGCAAGATGGTTGAGGAAGGCGATCTCACCCCGTCATTCGCCCTCGGCGTGGACAAGCGGCCGGATGACCTCACCCTGTTGGCGCGCAGCTTCGAGGCCATGCGGTCTCGGCTCGCCGAGCAGATCGGCACGGATCCCCTCACGGGCTGCCTCAATCGCCGCGCGCTCGAGACCAGGCTCCGCGCCGAGTGGCGCCAGGCGAAGCGGCGCAGTTCCACGGTGGCCGTGCTCGCCATCGACCTCGATCATTTCAAGCAGATCAACGACACGCGCGGCCATCCCACGGGCGACCTGGTCCTCCAGGAACTGGCGGGTATCATGAAGGCCACCGCCCGCGATACCGATGCCTGCGCGAGGCCCGGCGGCGACGAATTCGTCATCGTCTTGCCGGACACCGGCTGGCAGGGCGCCCTAACCTTCGCCGAGCGACTGCGTCGCAAGGTGGACGACTTCAGCTTTGGTGGGCCGCTGTCTACCATGAGTGTGACAATTTCCGTCGGTGTGGCACTCGCGCGCGGCACCGATCCGATCTCGCCCGAAATGCTGCTTCAGGAAGCCGACCGGTCGCTCTACAAGGCGAAGAGCGGTGGACGTAACCGCATCTTCGCATAACCGGAAATCTGGTGACTTCCCTGATCACTCTTGCCGACCTCGATGCTGCGGCAGCGCGTCTCGCTCCTGTGGCCGTTCGCACGCCGTTGCTGCCCTTCGACACCGTCTCCGCGGAGCTCGGCGCGGAGATCTGGATCAAGCCGGAGATGCTCCAGCGGGGAGGCGCCTTCAAGTTCCGCGGCGCGTACAATTTCCTGGCGCAACTGACGCCGGAGCAGCGCGCACGGGGTGTGGTGGCGCCGTCGTCCGGCAATCATGCGCAGGCGGTGGCGTTGGCGGCGAAGCTCTTCAAATGCCAGGCGGTGGTTGTGATGCCCACCAACGTGACCGCCGCGAAGAGCAATGGGGCCAAGCGGCTCGGGGCTCGCGTGGAGCTTGCAGGCACGACTACGCAGGATCGGATGGATCGCGCCGTGGAGCTGGTGGAGACGGAAGGGCTGACCATGGTGCCGCCCTATGATCACGAGTGGATCATCGCGGGTCAGGGAACGGTGGGCCTCGAGATTGCAGACGACCTGAGCGACGTGGGCACGGTACTGGTGCCTGTGGGAGGAGGAGGATTCAGCGCGGGAGTGGCCACCGCCATCAAGTTGCGCGCGCCCAATGCTCGCGTCATTGGGGTGGAGCCGGTCAATTGCGCGAAGCTGTCGGAAGCGCGCGCGGCCGGACGCCCGGTGCGCATTGCCTCCAATCCCGGGCTTGCCGATGGATTGCTCGCGGTGGAGGTTGGCGGTATCACGTTCGCCCATCACGAGATGTACGTGGATGATGTGGTGGTGGTGGAGGACGGGGCGCTGCGTCACGCGATGCGCTTGCTGCTGGACCGCATGAAGCTCGTCGCCGAGCCGAGCGGGGCAATCACGCTGGCCGCGCTGCTGGAAGGAGTCGCCAAGCCTGTGGGCAAGACCGTCGCCGTGCTGAGTGGCGGCAACATCGAGTGGGGCGGCCTCGTCTCACTTCTCTCCGATACGCCGACATGAACCGCTGCCCCTCCTGCGGTACCAAATACACCGACGAAGCGAAGTTCTGCACTCGCGACGGATCCAAGCTGATTCCGCTGCCGGGCGACGCCTCTGAGGCGAAGCCCACGCCATCCCGGAGCACGGCGTCCGGACGAGGCGAGGGGCCATCGCCTGTAACGCCAACCAACCTCGTCGGCCGCGAGCTGGACGGGCGCTACGTCATCGAGAAAAAAGTGGGAGAGGGCGGCATGTCCTTCGTGTACCTCGCGACGGACATCGCCACCAAGGAGCGCTACGCCATCAAGGTGCTTTCGCATGCGCTCTCGCACGACCAGAACGCCATGCAGCGCCTCAAGCGCGAAGCCAGCCTGGGTATGCGGCTCGCGCACGCCAACGTGTGCCACATCATCCGCATGGGCGAGACGCAGGACGGGCTGGTGTATGTGGTCATGCCGTTCGTCTCGGGCGAGATCCTCTCGGATCGCAACAACCGGATGGGCACGCTGCCGCTGGACGAAGTGGCGCGCTTCGTCACGGAGATTGCCGCCGGCCTGTTCATCGCGCACGAGCTCAAGATCGTGCATCGCGACTTGAAGCCCGAGAACGTCATGATCTGCAAGTCCGACGACGGCGGCGAACGCGCCGTCGTGATGGACTTCGGACTCGCGAAGGAGCGCAGGGCGGACGCGGAGCTTCAGAAGCTCACGGCCACAGGGATCATTCTTGGAACGCCGGAATTCATGAGCCCCGAGCAACTGCGCGGCAAGCCGCTGGACGCGCGCACGGATATCTATTCGCTGGCGCTCATGACATACGAGATGCTCACCGGCAAGCTGCCGTTCTCGGGTCGCACGCAGCAGGAAATGATGATCGCGCGCCTGCGGAACGAGCCGGTCCCCCTGCGGCAAGCGCGTCCGGAGCTCGACCTGCCAGAGCCGGTGGAACGTGTACTCAACAAGGCCATGCAGCGGAATCCGGACGATCGCTACACGAGCGCGCCGGAGTTTGCCGCGGCGCTGAATTCCGCACTGGGCATCAAGAACGGTGAGAACAGCGGCGTCGGGAGACTCGGGCGACTATTCGGACGCTGACGGGTAGCGGCTGGTCTCCTCCCTGAGGTTCAACGTCATGCTGCACGACCTGTTCATCGCAGGAATTCCGCTCACCGAAAAGCTGTTTCGCACGGTGTGCGTGTATGCGTTTCTCCTCACCGGGCTCCGCCTGGCCGGCAAGCGCGAACTGGGCCAGTTCAACCCGTTCGATCTCGTGGTGCTGCTGCTCCTGTCCAACACGGTGCAGAACGCCATCATCGGCAACGACAATTCGCTCGTGGGTGGCATCGTGGGTGCTTCGGCACTCCTGGTGATCAATTGGGCGGTGGTCCGCTACCTGTTCTCTCATCCGCGCGTGGCCCGATGGCTGGAGGGTGACGCGGACGTGCTCATCCACGGGGGAGAGATCAAGCACAGCCGGCTCAAGCGAGAGCTGATCACTCACGAAGAACTGGAGTCTGCCGCGCGCAAGCAGGGCATTGACGGATTGGACAAAGTGGAGATGTGTCGCCTGGAGGTTGGCGGCGCGTTGACGTTCGTGGCGAAGGTGCCGTCGGACGACGAACAGCGTCACGCACAATTGATGCAACGACTCGATGAGCTCGGGCGGGCGCAGCAAGCCTTGCACGACCGCGTCGCGTCCATGGATCACCGAGACTAAGGCAAGAATGCGATCAACGATTCTGCTCTGCGGAGCACTGGCGGCTCTGGCGGCATGCAAGCCGGCGAACGATGCGGTCGTGAAACGTCCGGTGGTGGATACCGCCAACGGTCGCGTCGCCGCCCTGGACGGCAAGCTGAGTGTGCCCAAGGGATTCAAGGTGACGTATTACGCAACCGGCGTGGACGGCGTGCGCTTCATGGCCGTGGGCCCGGATGGCGCCATCTATGCCAGCCAGCCGGGGAAGGGGCGCATCGTGCGCCTGCCCGACGCCAATCATGACGGCGTCGCGGACTCGATCGTGGTGGTGGCGACGGGCCTGAACAGGCCACATGGACTGGCCTTTCACAAAGGCGCCCTCTACGTGGCCAATACTGACGGCGTGGTGAAGCTCGCCCTCGGTGCGAACGGGGTTGCGACTGGCGCGCCGGAGTACGTGAATCACTATCCGGCCGGTGGTGGTCACTGGACACGCACCATCGTGTTCGGTGCCGACAGCCTGATGTATGTATCCGTGGGCTCCACCTGCAATCTTTGCGTCGAGCAATCGCCGGAGCGGGCGGCGGTGCTGCGCTTCAACGAAGATGGGTCGAACAAGCACGTCTACGCCACGGGCCTTCGCAACGCGGTGGGCCTTGCCGTCAATCCCTCCACGGCCGAAGTGTGGGCGTCGCAGAACGAGCGCGACAACCTCACCCCAGACCACGAGAACCTTCCTCCCGAGGAAATCAACGTCCTCGTGCCTGGAGGCGACTTCGGCTGGCCGTACTGCTATGGCGATCGCGAGCCCAATCCCGAATACCATGACGCTGCGCGTTGTGCGAAGACCATCCCACCCGCGCTGAAGATGCAGGCCCATTCCGCGCCACTGGGCATGACGTTCCTCGCCAAGGCCAGTGTACTTCCCGCAGACTATCGCGGCGACCTGCTGTTGGCATTCCATGGGTCATGGAACCGCGATACGCCCACCGGTGCGAAGGTGGTGCGCGTGCACGTGGCGAACGGGAGGCCACAACGCGCGGAGGATTTCATCACGGGATGGCAGAAGGCGAACGGTGATCGCTGGGGGCGGCCGGTGGACGTCGTCGTCGCGGCGGACGGCAGCGTCCTGGTATCGGACGACGAATCCGGAGCGATCTATCGAGTGACGCAATGACGCGGCGAGCTGCCACAGGTTGGCTGGTACTGCTGGCCTGCGCGTCCGTCGCGCGCGCGACGGCCCAGGCGCCGCAGGGTACGCAGACTACGCAGCACGTCGTCGCCGCGCCAACCTATCAGCCCGGCATCGACGTCCTCGACTACGACGTGACACTCGAGCTGCCCGACACGGGCTCGTTCATTCGCGGCGATGTACTGGTCGCACTCCGACACACCGCAGCAGTGCACCGGCTGCGCCTGAATTTGGTGGATGCCCTCGAGGTGCGGACCGTTGAAGTGAACGGCCGCGTCGTGCCAGCCACGCATGCTGGCGACATCATTGACGTTCCGCTCGACTCTACTGGCGACAGCGTGCGTGTGCGCGTGGTGTACACGGGGGTGGTGAAGGATGGCCTCGTGGTGCGCCGAGATGCCCGCGGCCGATGGACGTGGTTCGGCGACAATTGGCCCGATCGCGCGCGGCAGTGGCTTCCCACCGTGGATCATCCGAGCGACAAGGCCACCGTGAGCTGGAACATCATCGCGCCGATGGACCGCACGGTGGTAGCCAATGGCGAACTGGTGGGAACACAGCGGGTGACCGCGCATGGCACGGCGCGCCGTTCCACCCGGTGGCGTGAATCGCGTCCCATCGCCACGTACCTCATGGTCATTGCCGCGGGCCCCATCGAGCGCTTCGACATTCGCGAGCCGGATTGCCACTACGGCGATCAGGGCCAATGCGTACGGCAATCCGTCTACGTGATGCCCGAGCACAAGAAATGGCTGCCTGGTCCTTTCCTGGCCGTGGGTCCGATCATGTCGATGTTCGAACGGCTCATCGGACCATTCCCCTACGAGAAGCTTGCGCACCTGCAATCATCCACGCGTTTTGGCGGCATGGAGAATGCCAGCAACATCTTCTACGACGACAAGGTCATCACGTCGCACAGCATCAAGGACGACCTCATGGCGCACGAGATGGCGCACCAGTGGTTTGGCGATGCGGTGACGGAGCGCGAGTGGTCGCATCTGTGGCTGTCCGAAGGGTTCGCGACGTACTTCGCGGCCCTCTGGACGAAGTTCATTCGGGGCGACGGAGCGTTCGATCGCGAGATGGGAACGATCAAGAAGCGGATCCTTGCCGACCCCGTGGTGGCAGCGCGACCGGTGATCGACACGGCGCAGAAGGACTACATGCAGTTGCTCAACGTGAACAGCTACCAGAAGGGCGGCTACATCCTCTACATGTTGAACGAGCGCATCGGTGACAGCGCCTTCTTCGCGGGACTCCGATCATATCAGACGAAGTACCGCCACGGCACGGCGCTAAGCGACGACCTGCGCGCCGAGTTGGAGAAATCGTCGGGCCAATCGTTGGGGCAATTCTTCCAGCAGTGGTTGCGCCAGCCGGGGGTTCCGGAGCCGACCATCGGTTGGGCGCACGATCCGGAAACGGGAACAATCTCGCTGCTGGTACTTCAGGACAGCGTACGCGGCCCGTACGAACTGCCACTACCCGTGGTCATCACCGATGCCGCAGGAGTGGAGACGCGGTTGGTGATTCAGGTGCCCGCAGAGGCTCGCGCGACCATCGCGTTGCCAGGCCAATTCACGAAACCACCGCGAAAGCTGTCGTTCGATCCGGACGAACGGCTCCTCGCGCGCCTCGCGCGCATGTGACTATCCGCCATCCGATATTTCGCGCGATGGCCTTCGTCGTCGCCTTCGCGAGTGGGTCTGCCAGTGTGTCCACGCGGGCACACGCGCAGGAGCGCGCGACGTTGCCACTCACACCGGCCGACTGGCTGATTACCGAAGGTCGCTGGGCGGAGGCGGAGGCACTGTTCTACCTCCAGTCCGAACGCTCGCCACGCAACCCGATCCTCCGCGCATCGCTCGGGCGCTTTCTCGCCATGAAGGGCGCGGTGAGTCCCGGCACAGTGCTCATCGAAGAAGCACGGCAGTTCGGCCTTGATACCGCGATTGCGAACGACCTGCTGAAGCCACTTCGCGCGATTGCCGAGTGGCGCCTGGCCGCGAGTGAGCTCAAGCGGGACTCCACTTTCGGCGTCCGCGCGACGAATGATTCGACCGGACTGTTTCGCATTGGCCTGCCACGCACCGCTCGCGCGGGCCGCACCGTCACCTCGTCACTTGGCGCCACTACAATCGACTGGCACGACGTAGTGGATCGTGGCATCGGATTGGACAGCGTCGGCACGCCCGCGCAGCCCATCGGCATCGAAATATTCGAGGCCTTCGCGCCGTCGTTCGACGTCAGGCGGAAGGAGCTGACGCTCCACACCAATGCCCGTTCCGCACTCGCCGCAACGGGAAAGCGATATCAGCTCCTGCGCACGCAGTCCGAGATCCGCGTGCTGATCGGCGATCGCCGCGTCATGCGCCTTGCCGACGCGCTGCGCGAGCTGTCGCCTTCGTGGTGGCAACTCGACCTCCCGCACGGATTGCTCGTGGTGCGCTGATTACCGACGGGTTCACCGGCCAATGGCCTGGAGTTCCACGAGCAGGCAGCGATCCTGCACCACGTCAATACCGGCACGCGCCAACCGCTCGGCGGCGCCATCGTTGCGGATGCCCAGCTGAAACCAGACGGTGGCCGGCCCCTTCGCGACGATGTCGTCGACGTGCGCGTCGATCTTTCGCGCCGGCCGGAACACGTTCACCATGTCCACGGCCCCCGGCACCTCAGACACCGTGCGGAACACGCGTTCCCCGAGGATTTCCGTGACGCCGGGATAGTACACCGGGACTGGTACCACCTCGAACCCCGCGCGCTGGAGGTAGGAGGGCACGTAGTAGGCGGCCTGCCGGGATTCGGGGATCTTGATGCCCAGCACGGCAATCCGGCGCGTGGCCCGGAGAACGCGGGCGATCCCCGCGTCGTCCTCAATCAGGCGCGAGCGCCACTCATCCAGAGGGGGTGCGGCCGGCGAGGTCATACCCCCGGTCCGTGCGAGAATCGTGCGAGTGGGGGGCCCGCTGGCTCGGGCAGGAGAGGGGCGGTTAGATTACGGGGCTGGTCACTGATCGACCGACATGGAGAAATCACCTGATGCGAATGCTCGTTCTCGGCGCCGGGCTACAGGGCTCGGCGTGCGCGTATGACCTACTGCAGAATCCCGACGTCAGCCTGGTGCGCCTGGCCGACATCCACTTCGACCACCTTCCCGCTTTCCTGAAGCCGTTGTCAGGGCCGCGACTCATTCCCACCACGCTCGACGTCCGCGACCGCGAAGCTGTGCTGGCCGTGATGCGCGAGAGTGATGCGGTCATGAGTGCCATCCCGTACTACTTCAATCTCCAGCTTGCCGAGTGCGCGGTTGAAGCAGGGGTCCATTTCTGCGACCTTGGCGGCAACACCGAGATCGTGTTCCAGCAGAAGGCGCTGGCCGAGCGCGCGAAGGAAAAGGGAGTCACCGTGGTGCCCGACTGTGGCGTTGCGCCGGGCATGGTGAACATCCTGGCGCAGCACGGCATCGAGCAGCTTGACGCAGTGGACTCCGTCCGGATCTATGTGGGTGGCCTGCCACAGAATCCCGAACCACCGCTGAACTACCAGATCGTCTACTCGCTGGAAGGAGTGCTGGACTACTACACGACGCAGTCGTGGGTAGTGCGTGAGGGAAAGCGCGTGCACGTCACGGCTTTGTCCGAGCGCGAGACAATTGATTTCCCGGCGCCGGCCGGTTCACTCGAGGCGTTTCACACGGCGGGCGGACTGTCCACCATGGCGTTCCGCTACGAAGGAAAGATCCCGACCATGGAGTACAAGACGCTCCGCTATCCCGGCCATGCCGAGAAGATGGAAGTCATCCGTGAGTTGGGCCTGCTGGATCTCGAGGCTGTGGACGTGAAGGGCACCAAGGTTGTTCCGCGCGACCTGTTCGTGAGCGTGGTGGGGCCCAAGCTCACGAAGGAGAAGGGCAAGGACTTGCTCGCGTTGCGCGTGACCGTCCGCGGTACCAAGGACGGGAAGCCGGCGTTCCGCCAGTTCGACCTGATCGACAAGTACGACGAGCAGCGCGGCATCAGCGCAATGATGCGCACGACGGGTTACTCACTCTCCATCACCGGTCAGATGCAGGCCAGCGGGCAAGTAACGCCGCCGGGTGTGTGGACTCCCGACGAGTGCATGCCGGCAGAGGCGTACATCGCTGAGCTCAGGAAGCGTGGAATGGATGTGCGGGAGACGAGCGGCTGATATCAGTTGAAACCACAGAGGGCACGGAGGGACACAGAGGAACCGC
>JBDUCM010000199.1:0-8720 GCA_040003455.1 bacterium | reverse complement strand
GATCTTGCAGTTGATCTCGCGCGACGCGTAGTTGATCATCGACATGGCTGTCGTCTCCTTTTACTGGAACAGCTTGTCGATTTCATCGTCGGCGCCGGCAAGGAGGCCGGGAGCGCCGCCTTGCGCGTGCGTCGGACGCGCGAACACCTGCTGAAACAGGTGGGTCAATTCTTCCACGGTGAGCTTCATCTTCAGTCGCACGAGTCCCAGCGTGGTGCGGTTGTCGAACAGCACCACGAGAATCACGCGACGTGCGACATCGGCCAGGTACATCGACTCCTTTTCGCCCTGATGAAAGAGCGAGTTGAAGTCCGTCTCACCAATCAATTTCGCCAACTGGTCGTTCGCACTGAAATCGGCCGCGGTAAGTGTCGCAAAAGCGGTAGGGTCGAACTTGGGCTGTTCACCCACGGTTGCGACGAGCTGACCGCTCCGGTCCACCAGGAGCGCACAGCGCGCGCCGCTCTCGTAGAGGAAGCGGTTGAGCGAGTGCGTGATTGCGCCGAAGTCGTCTTCGGTGAACGACCAGCTCGCTGCGCCTACTGGCATGAGATTCCGTGCCTAGTCGAGGTAAGCATTCATGCGGCGCAGCAAGCGCTGGCCGCGTTTGCGTAACGCGGGACGAGTTTCCCACCGCACATAGTCAGCGAGCAGCCGCGACGTTTCCACGCCCGGTTTCCCACCGAGGTACCCGAGCGCCGCAAGGCGACGGACGGGCGATCGGCTGAACAGATCGCGCTTGCTGCGCTGCACTTGCGTGCCCCAGATCGCGAGTCCCGCGGCGAAGCCGCCAAGGAACCCGATACCCACCAACTTCGCGCGCGACGACGTCACATCGCCCTCCGCGCTGAGAGCGCCTGCGCGATCGTGACGCCGTCGGCGTACTCCAGATCTCCACCAACCGGCAGGCCGCGCGCAATGCGCGTGACGCTGACCGGGAACGTTGCCAATTGTCTCTGCACGTACAAGGCTGTCGCTTCTCCCTCGAGACTAGGATTCGTCGCGAGAATGACTTCACGAATACCACCCGTGGCCACACGCACGACGAGTTGGGGGATGGTCAGGTCATCCGGTGTCACGCCGTCCAACGGAGACAGCCTGCCCCCCAGCACATGATACTGCCCGCGAAACTCTCCCGCTCGCTCGATCGAGCCGATATCCGGCGCTTCCTCCACCACGCAGATGAATGCCGCGTCGCGTCGCGGATCGCGGCAGATCACGCACAACTCCTCCTCGGTCAGATTGAAGCAGCGAGAACAAGGCCGCACCTTTTCCGACAACGTGCGCAGCGCGTCGGCCAGGCGACGGCTTTGCTCGGGAGGCTGCTTGAGGAGGTGATAGGTGAGCCGGACTGCGGTCTTGCGGCCAATGCCCGGCAGTTTGGCCAATTCCCCGGTGAGGTCGTCGATCGCCGACATGCGTGGCCAAACTAGAACGGAAGCTTGAACGGCAGGCCGCCGGTCAGCTTGCCCATCTCGCGCTGCTGCACGTCCTGCGCCTTCTTCTGCGCCTCGGTGACGGCCACGAGCACGAGATCCTCGAGCATCTCGACATCCGCAGCATTCACCACGCTAGGGTCGATCTTGATCGAACGGACAGTCCCCTTGCCGTTTGCTTCGACCGTGACCATGCCCCCACCGGCTGACGCCGTTACGGTTTCCTTCTCGAGCTCGGCCTGAATGGCCGTGAATTTACCCTGCATCTCCTGGGCTTGCGCCAGGATCTTCATGAAGTCAGCCATCGAATTGCTACCGGTAAAAGATCAAAACTACGCCCCGGCGCACGGCCGTGGCAAGCGACGAGGGCACGTGTGCGCCTTGTGTTCCACTAGTCGGCGAGATCGAGGTCCAGCGCTTCGATGGCCTTGTCCAGAACCGGATCCCTTTTGCGGATCGACGCCAAGCGTTCGGCACGTACCATGTCGTCAGTCATGCGAACCGGTGGCGCCGACGAAGCAACGGCCGCCCGGACGACCACGCGCTGCACGCTTGGAAACCATGTCCGGAGCGTCTGCGCAACGTCGCCCTTCACCGAGTCGAGCGCCTGCTCGTAGATGGGATTGGCTTCGTCTAGCGCGATGGTGACATCCCCCTTCGCCGTGACCGCAACCGGCGACGACTGCTCGAGCGCGGTGGCGGCGACGGACTTTCCGGCCGCGCGCATTCCGGCAACCAGTTCGTCCCACCGCTCGGCAATGCGATTGGCATCGGGGACGCTGCTGTCAGCGGCGATAGGGGCTCCAACCCCAATGGGACGCGTCGCGACGACGGCGGCGGGCGCCGCCTTTGTCCGCTCGGCCACGACGGGCGAAGCAATCGCGGTAGACGACGTAGTGGATCGCGCCGGTGCCGTGGTGACCGGTGCCGTTGCGAGGGCCCCGCCACCGCGGGCTGGGGGCGCCCCACCTTCCGCCTCGCGAATGGCCGAACGCCAGTCCGTGGTCGAGTCCGCAGCACGAGCTGAGGAAACGCCCGACTTCTGGTCCGATGGCGCTACTGGCAACGTCGCGGAGCCGCCCGAGCGACCGTCGGGGGCGCTAGCTGAGCCAGAGCTGGGCTCGGCGCGAGGGGGCGACGGCACGGGGCGGCGCGGCGCGGGGTCGTCGTCCACTGTGGCCCCGCCACCTCCCCCGCCCATCCCGCGCAGGACAGCCTCCAACGACACCGTGCGATCGAGCAGGGCAAAACGGACCAGCAGGGCCTCCAGTAGCAGCTGCTGCTGGCCACTCTTCCGGAACTTCGGCTCCAACTCGGTGAGCGCTGACAGCATCCGAAGGAGGTCCCCAGCAGAGAACACTTCCCTGCGGGCGACGAGCGCCTCCTGCACGCGCTCGCTCGTCTCGCTGGCCGCACCGCCAAGCACCACGGCGAGTTGTGCTCGGACGATATCGGCGAAGCCCGTGAGAAACTGCCCGAAGTCGATGCCGGCATCGGCCAGCCGCCCGACAAACGCAAAGACATCCCCGGCGCGACGCTCCGCAAGGATGTCGAGAAGCGCGACGAACTCGTCTTCCGGCACCAGGCCGAGTGCGTCCCGCACTTGCTCGGGCAGCACGGACCCGTCGCCCATGGAGAGCACCTGGTCGGTGAGCGACAGGGCGTCGCGCATGGAGCCGTCGGCCGCCCGCGCGATCATCGCAAGCGCGTCTGGATGGGCCGAGACTCCTTCTTGCGCCAAAACGCGCTCCAGCCGGGCACGAATATCTGCCGGACCGATGCGCTTGAAGTCGAAGCGCTGGAGTCGGCTGAGCACTGGCGCGGCGGCCTGGGCGATCTTCTGCGGCTCGGTGGTGGCGAAAATGAACACCACGCGCGGTGGCGGCTCCTCGAGAATCTTCAGAAGTGCATTCCACGCCTCGCGCGTGAGCATGTGCGCCTCGTCCACGATGTAGACCTTGTATTGGTCGTCGCCGGACGGGGCATACATGGCACGTTCGCGCAGCTCCCGGGCATCGTCCACGCCGCGATTGGAGGCGGCGTCAATTTCCACGACATCCAGACTTGACGAGCCGGACCAGATGCGCAGGCAACTGGAGCACTCACCGCACGGCTCGCCACCGTACTCGGGCTCGCCGCGATGGTCGCAGTTGAGCGCCATGGCAAGCACGCGTGCGAGGGTCGTCTTGCCGACTCCTCGCGGGCCGCAGAGGAGGTACCCATGGGCCACGCGGTTGCGTGCGATGGCACCCTTGAGCGTGGCCGCCACATGCGACTGCACGGCGACATCCGCGAATGTTTTTGGCCGGTACTTTCGTGCGAGGGCGAGAGCCATTCCCAAAACTACACTCGGACTTCATCGACCGCGCGATGCGGCGTCCTTGGGTCGGGGGAGGGGTAATTGCACCAAGTCGCGTTGTCGCGCGCCAGTCGGCCGATTACATTGCCGGTGTCCCAGGTCCCGGAGGGCGGCAGCCTTCTAACTCCGTCAGGACCCCGAAGGTAGCAGCGGCATGAGGTGTCTGACGTCGCTTCGTCAGGCCTGGGATACTGCGCGGGGAGCCTCCCATCGGGAGGGCTCCCCGCGCTCTTGTCTGGTACCATCCCGCTCCACGTGGTGGCGCAGAGTACCTGACTGCCAGTACTCAGCGCGCAGTGCGGTATGTAGTGGTCAGTGCTGCTCGAGCGCCTCGCGCACCACTTCCGCCCCACGTGCGATTGCGGCCGCGTCCACGTCGAGGTGGGCCACCGCGCGCACTCGTGTTGGATTCCAGGTGCTGATCAGCACCCCCTTCGCTCGCGCCCGCGCGGCCACGTCGGCACTCGAGACGCCCTCGGGCAGATCAATCATCACGATGTTCGTATCGGGCTCCACCACTGTTGCGCCCCCTGCCCCGGCAACGGCGTCGGCAAAGCGGCGCGCATTCGCGTGATCCTCCGGCAATCGCGCGAGGTGCGCGTCCAGTGCGTACAGCGGCGCCGCAGCGAGGATGCCGGATTGCCGCATCCCGCCACCGAGTCGCTTCCGCACGTTGTGCGCGCGCGCCATCGTCGGTTTATCACCAACCAGGATGGCCCCAACTGGGCAACCCAGGCCCTTCGCGAAGCTCAGCATCACAGTGTGCGCGCATGCAGCGAAATCGGCGAGGGATGTTCCCGTTGCGGCGCTGGCGTTCCACAGGCGCGCACCGTCGAGGTGCACCCGGAGGCCATGCGCATCCGCCGTGGTACGGAGCGCCTTCATGTCGGCCAGCGGCGTGACCTTGCCGCCCGCGCCGTTGTGCGTGTTCTCCAGGCAAATCAGACTCACCTCCGAACCGTGACTGGACGCAAGACGAACCGCCCGGTCCAGGTCGGCCGCATTCATCACGATGCGCCCTTCCCCGAGCGCGACGGGCCACAACTGCACACCACCGTTCGCGGCGGCGCCAGCCATCTCGGAGTGCACGATATGAGCGTCAGCATCGAGCAGCGCCACGGTCCCCAGGGCAGCGTGCGCGCCAACGGCGGCCTGATTGGCCATGGTGCCCGTGGGAAAGAAGACTGCTGCCTCCTTGCCGAGCATTTCGGCAACGCGATGCTCGAGGCGCAAGACAGTCGGGTCGCCGTCGAGAACGTCGTCGCCGACCTCCGCGTCGGCCATGGCGCGACGCATCGCCGGCGTGGGCTTCGTGACGGTATCGGAGCGAAGATCGATCGGCATGGTTCGGGCTGGCGGTTGGCGGCAAAGCGAATCGGCACACCAAAGCTAGCTGATGTGCCGGTAAGTGGTCCGTCGTATGAAGATCGGACTCCGCCGAGTGCCCTCCTCGCCCGCAATGACTAGGGCTTTCTCACCACCTTGGGGACCGTGACTTCCGTCTTCTTCGTGCCCACTACGGGCTTCTGGATGATGACGGTATCGGGCTTGGTTCCGACCACAGGGGTGTTGATGGTGTCCTTCTTCATCTCGACGCTGGGTGTGGTCACGGTGTGCGAGTCTACACCGACGGTGGGCGTCTTGATCTGGTACTCGTTGTCGCCGGTCTTCTTGCACGCCGCGAGCGAGAGCGAGAGGGCCGCTACGCCGATGAGCATTTTTCGCATGAGGTGTTCTCCTTGGCTTTTGGTGGGTCGCCAGGGACAAAAGCAACCTTCGCGCCATGTGCCTGCTTGGGCGCGGAGCCTCAGTCGATAAAATTCTCGCGCTGCCTCTTCCGCGTGCGCCTCAGCTCGTAAACCTGCCCCACCTCGCCGCCGAGGATGAAGATGAGCGCCGCGTAGTACACCCAGGCCACGATGCCGGCGAGCGCCACGAGCGTCCCCGTATAGAACGAACCAGGGTTGAACGACGCGAGATAGAACGAAAACAGGAGCTTGGCGAGCTCGAACATCACCCCGGTGAAGACGGCGGCAACCCACGCTGTGGTGGTCCGCACACGGCGCACGGGAAGAAACTTGTACAGCGAGAAGAACATCGTGCAGATGACCACCGCCGCAGCGAGTTGGCTTCCAAACGCCTTCGCGTGACCCATTACATCATGACGGATGCCAAGATCTTCAAGGAGTTGCACGCTGCTGTTGGTCGCGATCAGCACGTACGTGCTGATGAGCGTGTACACGGAGATGAGCGCAGTGGCCAGCACGGTCATCTGAATGTCGAATACCTTTCCCGCGATGATGCCGCGTTCGGTGTCGATGTCGAAGACGCTGGCCAGGACGGTCCGTAGCGAGCCGAAGAGTCGCGTCGAGAACCAGACGAACCCGATGGAACTCCAGATCGGCAGCTGCGTGTGCGACTTGAGGATGTCGCTCAGCAGAATGTGGAACGAGGCGTCCGGTGTTTCCTCGTGCGCCGGCAGCAGGCGGTCGAGGTAGTGTGTGACGACCTCGTTGGCGCCGGCAGACGACTTGTTCAGCAGGAAGGTGAGGAACCAGACCAGCAGCAGGATGAATGGAACGACGGCCAGCAGAATGTTGAACGCAATGCCGCCGGCGAGGAACAAGACATTGTCCTCGCCGGAGTTATCCCAGACGCGCTTGGCGTAGTCGCGCACCATCCAGCTGAAGCCGGCGAGCGACGAACGTGGCTGTGCCTGCGTTTCCACGGAGATGCTGATCGGCCGATCTGTCAGCGCATCACAGCGTGTCGGCCTCGTCCAGGTCCGCATCGACCGCGTTGCGAGCACTCCCGTTCCGGGCCACTTCAGCACCGGCCTGATAGGCCGCCTTCGTTTCAGCGAGTCGCCGTTCGAGGTCACCCCGCGCCTGATGCGCGGCATCGCGCCCCGCGTCCATCGCGCGCGCAACCTGACGTTTCTTCTGCTCGATGGCGGAGCGTGCGGACTCGATCTGTTCTTCTACCTTGGCGCGCGCGCCCTCGAAGGTATCGACGACCTGATCCTTCATTCCTTCTGCTGTGCCCTTGACGCGATCGGTGGCCTGGCGCGCGCGACGCTTGATCTCGCGGCGAGTCTCGGGCCCGGACCTCGGCGCGAATAGCAGTGCCACGCCCGCGCCGATGAGAACGCCGAGAAGCAATGGACCGACGCCGTTGCTGCCTCCGTTCTTTTCGATGACGATGTACGGTTGTTCGTCCTGATCGTGATGCCGCATGTTCACTCCTGGAAGGCCGTGGCTCAACGCCCCTTCTTGGCCGTGGGTTTCTTTGCCGGTGCCTTTGCCACTGGTACCGGATTGACCTTTCCTGCCGGACGGACGGCCTCGCTCGTGTCCGCCTGTCCGTCTGTCTGAGCATGGCGCGGACCGCTGATCAGCGCCGAGAGTTCACCGCGCACTTCCTGTTCCGAAATCCCGAGCACCTTGCCTGTGCGCGCAGCGTCACCCGAGGTGGAGGCGAAGGTGCGAAGAACTAGTTGCTGCCGCGCCTCAGCCGCCGTGGCGCCCACGCGAATTGTCAATGCCGCCGGCATGTCACCACCGCCGCGAAGATGGCGGGGAATGACGTCAGTCGGCCCGATCGTGGTACCGCGCGACATGATCACGGCGCGTTCGACGGCGTTCTTCAGTTCGCGCACGTTACCGGGCCAATGATAACTCATGATCCATTCCCAGGCCGCGTCTTCGAACCCGATGATCTTCTTGCCGTTCTGCTGTGCAAAGCGGCCGAGGAATTCATTGGCGAGCAACTGGATATCGTCCGCCCGTTCGCGAAGCGGCGGCAGGTCGATCTCCACCACGGCGAGCCGATAGTACAGGTCTTCGCGGAGTTCACCGTCGGCAATGGCCTTCTGGAGATTCTTGTTCGTGGCCGCGAGAATGCGAATGTCCACATTGATCTCCTTCTTGCCGCCGAGCCGCCGGATCTGCCGGGTCTCGATGGCTCGCAACAGCTTGACCTGGATGTCCGTCGGCATCTCGGCCATTTCATCCAGGAAGATGGTGCCGCCGCTGGACATCTCGAACGCGCCGGCTTTCTCGTTCGTTGAGCCCGTGAAAGCGCCCTTCTCGTGGCCGAACAGTTCGTTCTCGAGAATTTCCTTCGGAAGTGCTGCGCAATTGAGCGCGAAAAACGGGCCCTTGGCCCGATCGCTCTTGGAGTGCAGCGCACGCGCAACCAGCTCCTTGCCCGTGCCGCTCTCGCCGAGAATGAGGACGCTTGCCGTGGACGGCGCCACTGCCTCAATGACCTGGTAGACCGAGCGCATCGAGTCGCTCTGCCCCGTGAGTTCGGCGTAGTGCGTCAACCCTTCGAGCTTCGAAGCCAACTCCCGGTTGGTCTGTTGCACCTGGTACTTGTCGAGCGCCTTGGGAATCAGCGCCTTGAGACGATTCAGCTTCTCGGCATTGAGCGGCTTCTCGATGTAGTCATACGCTCCCTGTTGCATGGCCTGCACGGCGGAGTCCACGGTTGCCTGGCCGGTGATGATGATGCACTCCGTCGGTATGGACCGTTTCTGTAGCTCTCCCAGGAGGGTGAGTCCGTCCAGCTTTGGCATCTTGAGGTCCGCGAGTACGACGCCATAGCGCTCCGCAGAAAGGGCGTCGAGGGCCTTCTGGCCGTCCGAGACGACGTCTACGCTGTAGCCGGCATCCTCGAGGATGGCACTGAGTCCCGTGGTGATCGCGGCTTCGTCGTCGGCAATCAGGATCTTCGCGTGCTTCATCGTACCCCGGGCAGTGAATGTCTGTTCGATCGAGTCCTGCGCGCACCGTGAATCATGCGCGCGGAAACGCGAGGGTGAGCCTTTCTGCGTCCTGCGTCCAGCGCACCCCGGCGGCGCGGGTGAGTTCGCCAACCCCCGTCGGCATGTTCGCCGTCCGCCCCGCCGCGGCGATGGTCAC
>JBDUCM010000198.1:0-8729 GCA_040003455.1 bacterium | reverse complement strand
CTGACTATTTCTTGTCGAGCCAATGCTCGAGCGATACAAACCAGATGTTCTGGCGACCATTTGCCCAAACCTGCAGCTCCGAGAGATCACGCCGAGTTCGCTCCACTGAGCGAGGAAAGGAAACTGGCGGCACGGTGTTCGTACTGAAATAGAGTAGCCGATGGTCTGGGCTCAGCCGCGCTTCGATATTGCTGCCCGCCTCATTGACGTCGTCGCCGAGATCCACCGGAGTGCCCCAGACACCACGTGTACCAAATACGATGTGCAGGCGTTTTGGACCTTTGCCCGGGTGATTGGAGCTATAGACCATGAAGCTCTCATCCGGAGCAACAGCAGCATCCACATCCTCGGTCGTGGAGTCTCCAACGCCCACTGCTGTCGCGGCGAGATACGCGCCTGCCTGACGCTGCGACCGGTACAGGTGAAAGTTCCCCGTCTTGTCGTCAGGCCGCATGAAATAGATGCTGCCATCTGCGCTGATGCTCGGAGAGAAGACGGCGTTGCTCACATTGATCGTTTCCGGAAGCCGCGTGGGCTCGCCCCATCCGTTTCCGAGTCGATCAACACGCCAGAGGTTTCCGCCGAGTCCAGGAAATGACTTTCCATTGAAGACTCCGTCGATGGCCGCGCTCGTGCCCACACTCGGACGATTCGACGCAAACACCAGGAACGATCCATCCGGCGCCATTGATGCCTCAAAGTCGTTCCACTTCCCGGAAAAGGCCGCGATCTCTGGCACCGACCAATGTCCGTCCACCAGTGTCGACGTCATGATCGTCGATGCCGATGGATTGCCTCGTGTGAAATAGACGCTGCGTCCGTCCGGGCTGAACGCGGGCGACAATTCGTCGGCGGCCCCCGAGATCACCCCCGGAGCGAAGAGTCGAGGGCCTGTGGTAGGGCCTGTGGTGCCCTGGGCCCGACAAGATTGGTGCTGCGCACCGGCAATTGCGGCGAGTGCGACCAGGCCGCACATACGCAGTTGGTAGCGCAATGTCATGTTCGTTCTCCAGGGGCTCAGGGATGTGACAGGGAGTTTCTTGCAGCCGGCGTCGCCGGGAATCGAGCCGTTTCCAGTCCAGCCGGTGAAGGGTTGACATTGGAAAGTGCTTTCGTGCAGATTACTTAACAGCGTTAACTTACTCGGCAACGGACACGTCATGTACACGCGCATGGGACAGAGTTCCACCGAACAGGCCGGACACCGGATTGATACCCAATCCGCGCCTGAACTTGGCTCTTATTGCTGCGATTCGATACCATCGGCGTATCAGGCACACCATCCCTTGCTCCAGGCGCGTCCCCTTTTTTTGAGCAATTACTTAACGCTGTTAACTTCCTCCACGCAGACACCGTCATGAGACATCTGTTCGGCATCGTCAGCAGCGTTGTGCTCTTCGCGGCCACAAGCGCACCGCCAGCCCGGGCGCAGCAGGCGGATCCGATGGTCGCGCTCATACGGGAAGCACTGCGCAACAACCTGCAGCTCGCCCAGCAACGGGTGAGCGAGGCGCGGGCCCAGGCAGCCGTGAACCAGGCGCGCGGCCTCGCGCTCCCCTCGGTTTCGATCGACTCGCGTCGGTCACATCTCGACGGAATTCCCGATGTCGGCGCGCTCATCAACCCGGCGTATGCCGCCCTCAATAAACTGACCAACAGCTCGGCATTCCCCACGGACGTACACCTCACGTTTCCGCAGGCGCAGGAGTCTCACCTGCGCATCACGCAGCCAGTGTTCAACATCGCGATCGGTGCGGCTCGGAGCGCTGCGCATGCGCAACTGGACGTGCAGCACTTCACCACCAACGCGTCCGCCCGTGATCTCGCGTGCGCGGTGCAGTTGAGCTACCTGAACTACGCGTCCGCATCTCGTGTGATCGAGCTCAATCGGTCCGTGCTGGCACTCAACGACGAGCTGCTGCGGGCAGCGGAACGACGGCTCGCGCTCGGCCTCGTCACCCCCGATATCGTGCTCCGCGCACGCGCCGATCGCGCCGAGTCGGCGCAGGCGCTGGCAGAGAGTGAGGATCGCCAGACGGCCACAACACGCTTCTTCTCCAACATCATCGGCCGACCTGTTCAAAGCGCGCCGCCGGATCTCGTAGCCGACAGCGTGCTCCTCTTTCCTCTCGACTCCAACCCGGATACATACGTGCGGTCAGCCGCCGCCCGGAGAGAGGAACTTGCCGAGGCGTTGGCCGGAGAGCGGGCCGCATCCGCAAGCGTTCGCGCGGCGCGGGCGGCATTTCTTCCGTCCATTGGCGTTGCGCTGGACTACGGCCAGCAAGGGAACAACTACCGGTTCAGCTCCAACCGCGATCTTGTCGTCGCGTCCATCGCCATGCAATGGAACCTGTTCGACGGCGGACAGGACGCGTCGCGCAAGCAGGAGGCGGACCTCGACGTGGCGCGCGCGCGGCTTCAAACGAGTGACGCATCGCGCCAAATCGAGATGCAAGTGCGTTCGGCGTTCGACGCCGCGCGCGTGGCCCGAGCGGCGATTGCGACGGCAACAGAACGCGAGACTGCCGCGAGACGCAACTGGGACCTCGTACGCCGGCGCAGCGAACAGGGCTCGGCCTCCACCCTCGACGCACTCGACGCTCGCACCACGTGGATCCGCTCCGCCCTCAATCTCATCGTCACCCGATACACCTACGCCAGCCGCTGGGTGGAACTCGAGCGCGCGGCCGCGCTTCGCACCGACATCGAACCATGACACGGAGACCGATCATGCGCATTGTCCCACTCACAGTCGTTCTCGCGGTCGTCGTGGCCTGCCGGAGCAATGTGCCCCACGAGACGGCGACGGCACAGTTGCTCGCTGTCCGGACGCAGCCAGTGGCGGCTTCTTCACTCGCGCGCCCGGTCACGGGCACGGGCATGGTGGCCGCCCGTGACGAGTATCCTCTCGGTTTCAAGATCGGAGGCGTGGTGGCGCGAGTGCTGGTGCGGGAAGGAGACCTCGTAGGCGCAGGTCAACTCCTCGCTGAACTCGATCTCAGGGAAATCGATGCGGCCGTGGAGAAGGCGCGCGCCATGCTGGCAAAGGCCGAGCGGGATCACGCGCGAGTGCAGGCGCTTTGGGCCGACAGCCTGGCGCCGTTGGCGCAACTCGAGGATGCGACGACGACCGTGGAACTGGCGCGCGCGGACGTGCAATCGGCCGGTGTGAACCGCCGGTATGCCACCATCGTGGCCCCAACCGCGGGACGCGTTCTGCGCCGAGCAGCCGAGGCGGGACAGACAGTGTCTGCGGGTACCGCAGTTGTCGTGGTGGGGGGAAGTACGGGAGGAACGATTGTCCGGGTGGGCCTGGCCGACCGCGACGTCGTCCGGGTTGCTGTGGGAGACGCGGCAACGGTGCAGCTCGACGCCTTTCCTGGGCGCACGATCGCTGGACACGTGCGACAGCTGGCCGGCGCGGCTTCACCGGGCACTGGCTCCTATATAGTAGAGGTGGTGCTGGACGACGTGCGGGAGTTGGTCTCGGGCATGGTAGCGCGAGTCTCCATCGCGTCCCGCGGCCATGAATCGCTCGTGACGATCCCGGTAGAGGCACTGGTTGACGCCGACGGCGAGCGCGGCAACGTATTTGTCCTGTCGCCCGACGGCACGCGCGCGATGCGCCGGCCCGTGCGCGTGGCCTTCGTCAGCGACGGGCGCGCCGCTCTTCGCGACGGTCTCGAGGGAGTCCGCGCGGTCGTCACGGATGGTGCCGCATATCTCAGCGACAGCGTCCGCGTGAGGGTCCTCCCATGAACATCATCGAGTTGAGCGTGCGTCGCTGGCAGCTCACATTGTTGTTCTTCTTCATGCTCATCGCGATGGGAGTGTTGTCGTGGAAGACGATCCCGCGTGGCGAGGATCCAATCTTTCCCGCGCCCATCTATACCGTAGTAGTCGTGTATCCAGGTGCCGAGCCGGCCGACATCGAGCAACTCGTCATCAACCCAATCGAGGACAAGCTCCGGGGACTCGAACACGTCAAGAAGCTCACCGCGGTAGCGCGCGCCGGACTGGGGACGGTCACTGTTGAATTCGACCCATCGGTTGACGCGGATCGCAAATTCGATGAAGTGCAGCGTGAGGTGAACGCCCTGCGGCCTGATCTGCCGTCAAGTCTGCACAGCATTGTCGTGGAGAAATATTCGTCGGCAGAAGTCAGCATCCTTCAGGTGGCGCTCGTGTCGGAAGCTGCACCATACGCCGATCTCGAGCAATCGGCGCGCAAGCTGAAGGATCATCTCGCCGCCCTGCCCGGCATTCGCGGGGCCGCAATGTGGGGAATCCCCGACCACGAGGTGCGCGTGTCGCTCGACCTGGGACGCCTGGCGCAGCTCGGACTCCCCGCCGGTCGCGTCCTTCAGGCAATCGCCGGCGACGCAGCCAATATTCCGAGCGGAAACGTTGATGTGGGACAGCGGCAATACAACGTGAAGATGCACGGCGCCTACGCCTCGGTTGAGGAAGTGCGGGAATCCATCGTGGGCTCGGCCGCAGGTCAGGTCGTGCGCGTGCGAGATGTGGCCGATGTGCAGTGGGCATACGCCGACCCGACGCATGAAACGCGACTGAACGGGCACCGCGCGGTGTTCATCACGGCCACGCAGCAGGACGGAGTGAACATCGAGAAGGTGCGCGACGCCGCGTGGCACGAGATGGACACGTTCGCCAAATCCCTCCCATCAGGCACCACGCTGGAGCGCCCATTCGATCAGGCCCGGAACGTCAGCACTCGTCTTGGCCGCCTCTCGGAAGACTTTGGCATCGCCCTGCTCCTGGTGCTGTTGACACTGATTCCGTTGGGATGGCGCGCGTCGCTCCTCGTGATGGTTTCCATCCCGCTGTCGTTCGCGGTGGGCATTACGCTGCTCAACCTCACGGGCTTCAGCATCAACCAGCTGTCCATCGTGGGCGGCGTGATCGCGCTCGGACTGCTGGTGGACGATTCCATCGTCGTGGTGGAGAACATCGCGCGCTATCGTCGCGAGGGGCACGGGACGGTCGAGGCTGCGGTTCTTGCCGTCAAGCAGATTGCCGTCGCGGTGATCGGATGTACCGCGACGCTCGTACTCGCATTCGTCCCACTGCTCTTTCTGCCCGGCCTTCCGGGCCGGTACATCCGGTCGATGCCGGTGATGGTGATCTACACTGTCGTTGCCTCGCTGCTGGTGTCGTTGACGATCATCCCGTGGTTGGCGAGCCGCCTCATGCCAGCGCATGGCGACCCCCATGGCAGTCGCGCATTCCAGTTGTTTCAGCGCGCGATTCACTCGACGTATGCGCCATTGCTCGACCGTGCATTACGCAATCCGTGGCGCACACTGGCGCTTTCCGCGTCGCTCGTGGTGGCAAGCCTGGCGCTCATTCCCACCATTGGATTCTCGCTCTTTCCCAAGGCCGGGACGCCACAATTCCTCATCCGCATTGAATCGCCTGAGGGAAGCAGCCTTGGCGAGACGGACCGGGCCGCGCGGTATGCGGAGAGCGTACTGCTTGGCCACAAGGATGTTCGTGCAGTCCTTGCCAACGTGGGGCGCGACAATCCGCAGGTGTACTACAACGTCGTGCCGCGCGGCCTGACCAGCAATGTGGCGCAGTTGTTCGTGTTATTGCACGAGTACAAACAGGGCAAAACCGATCTGCTGCTCGACTCGCTCCGCCTCCAATTGGCAGCATATCCCGCGGCGCGCATCGAGTTGCGTGAATTCGAGAACGGCCCACCCATCGAAGCACCAATCGCCATTCGGGTCCAGGGCGAGAATCTCGATACGCTGAAGAATCTTGCTTCGCGGATCGAGCATGTGCTCGTCGCCCTGCCGGGGACACAGTACGTCGTCAACCCTCTTCGTGTCGCGCGCACCGACTTGCGGGTACACGTGGATCGTCAGAAGGCTGGACTGCTCGGCGTGCCAACGAGCGAGGTGGATCGCACGGTGCGCCTCGCGATTGCCGGGCTCACCGCCGGCGTGATCCGGACGGAGGATGGGCGGGAGCACAACGTCGTCGTTCGCGTGCCCAACACCGGACGCCCGGGTGTTGACGTGCTCGATCAAGTGTGGGTGAGTTCGCAAGAAGGAGCGCAAATCCCCTTGCGCCAGCTCGCGTCCGTGAGGTTCTCCGGCGCTGCACCTGTGATCCAGCATCGCGACGGAGAGCGGTCGACCACGGTGACGAGTTTCGTGCGAACCGGGTTCAACACGGCTCGTCTCACGAACCAGGCACTTACGCAGCTCAACGCCATGGCACTGCCACCGGGCTACCGACTCGTGGCTGCTGGTGAACTCGAGAGCCGTGCCGAGAGCTTTGGTGGCATGGGCGGAGCAATTGTTGTTGCGGTGTTTCTCACCCTTGCGGTATTGGTCATGGAATTCAAGACGTTCCGCATGACGGCCGTGGTGGCGAGTGTGATTCCGCTGGGTATCGTTGGCGGGATCGTGGCGCTGTTCCTCGCCGGCTACACACTGTCATTCACGGCGTTGATCGGCTTCGTGGCCCTGGTAGGAATCGAGATCAAGACCTCAATCCTCCTGGTGGACTACGCCAATCAGTTGCTCAACGACGGCATGTCACTCGACGACGCCATCCGTCGTGCCGGTGAAGTGCGCTTCCTGCCGATCGTGTTGACGTCGCTCACGGCAATTGGTGGACTACTGCCGTTGGCAATTCAGGGATCACCGTTGTATTCGCCCCTCGCATGGGTCATCATCGGAGGCCTGGTGTCGTCCACGTTGCTGTCGCGACTCGTCACGCCCGTATTGTACTCGCTCGCAGCACGGGCAATTGACGTCGAATCAGCGCACGCGCTCCAATCCGGCGGTCTGCGCCCGGCCCTCGTGCGAAGCGCACAGTCATGATCGATATCCTCCCGCTATCAGGCCGAGCGGGATCAAGGCAGTATTGTTCGCTTACAGCCTTCATCAAGCCGGGACGACGGGCAGAACAAACCGCCGTTACCACAGAGGCCACTGAGGACCACTGAGGAAGAGCAAGCAACAGGCTTCGACAACCCTCCGTGCCACCTGTGTCCTCCGTGGTTCAAGCAATGCGCCTCAATTAGCATTAACTGAACAGCATTGCACCTGGACCTGGTACTAACCCTTTGCGAATGCTGCGCATTGCAGTCGTGGAGGTATGATGCGGTTCACCAGTCCGCGAGTGATGGCCCTGCCACTGCTGCTTGCTGCCTGCACCAGCAGCGCGCCGCGCCCGCACCGACTTACGGGCGCAGGAGTGTCCCCGGCGGTCTGGGGCGTTCTCGAAGTGCCGAAGACGCCGGGACCCCACCAGGCTGTGATACTTCTTCCCGGCTCGTATGGCTGGCGACCGGACTACGCCCGGTTCGCCAGGACTTTCGCTGACTCCGGTTTCGTCGCACTGGCCATCGACTACTACGCCGAGACCGGTCGAGGTGCCTCTCATGCGGAGGAAGGCAGGAATTGGCCGGCATGGCAGGCAACGGTTCGCAATGCCGTCGCCTACCTGGATACCCTGCCCCAGGTGTCCGGTCGGCACATCGGGCTGGTGGGGTACTCCCGTGGAGCCTTTCTGGCCGTCTCGGTGGCCAGTTCGGTGCCGGCGGTCAGAGCAGTCGTGGACTTCTACGGCGGCGGCAGCGACGCGGATCCATCCGAGGGAGAAATTCCGCGATTCCCGCCGCTCCTGATCCTCCACGGGGAGGCCGACACCGAGGTGTCGGTCGAACTCGCGCATCGCTTGTACAACAGGATGCGGGCCCATGGCGGTGACGTCGAGATGCATCTGTATCCGGGCGCGGAGCACGTGTTCAATGGACCCTGGGCCGCGACCTACTCGGCGCCGGACGACGCGGACGCATGGAAGCGGACGATCGAGTTCCTGCGAAGGCGGCTGTCGCCCTGAGGGGCTCGCCTGGCCAACCGGGACAGGGTGACAAACAAAGCGGACGTCAACTGAACAGCATTGGCCTTAGCCCACGTTTGCAGCCTTCGAGTAGAAGTACCGCTTCGCCAATTCCACTGCAATGACGTATCCCACCGTCAATCCAATGATCGTCAGCATCATTGGCGCGGGCAGCGGCTGGAATCCAAACACGGTATCAAACGGCAGATACGGGATCGCGAGCGCCAGGCCCATGAATCCCACCGAACTCCAGAGCAATAGCGCTCCCGGCCTGCTCCTGAAAAACACATGCCGCGACCTGACGACGAGTGCGATCACCAGCTCCGTCAGCAACGACTCGACAAACCATCCCGTGCGGAATGCCACCGGCGAGGCGTGGAAGATGTACAGCAGCGCCGCGAACGTCGCGAAGTCGAAGACGGTACTCACCAGGCCAAAGACCACCATGTAGTTGCGAATGAACGTCGTATTCCAGCGACGCGGTTTGGCCATCAGCTCCATATCCACATTGTCGCTCGCGATCGTGGCAGCGGGAATGTCGGAGAGAAAGTTGTTGAGCAGAATCTGGGGCGCGAGCAGCGGCAGGAACGGCAATAGCAGTGACGCGCCCGCCATGCTGAACATGTTCCCGAAGTTCGCGCTGATGGTTGTGAGGATGTACTTCATGGTGTTCGCGAACGTTCTCCGCCCCTCGTCGATCCCCTCGCGAAGGATGCCGAGGTCGGCCTTGAGCAGCACGAAATCCGCGGCGTCCTTCGCGACGTCGACCGCTGTGTCCACGGAGATCCCCACGTCCGCGGCGTGCAACGCCGGCGCGTCGTTGATACCATCGCCCATGTAGCCCA
>JBDUCM010000331.1:0-2609 GCA_040003455.1 bacterium | reverse complement strand
TACCCGGGACGAGACTCGAACTCGTATAGCACTCGCGTGCTGGCGGATTTTGAGTCCGCTGCGTCTACCGATTCCGCCACCCGGGCAAGTACTGCTACCACAACATTTTACGCCGACCGAACAACGAAAACAAGCTGCGTCGGCATCTCGGCCACCACGCCGCACGCGTAGTGGCAGAAGATGAACCTAATGATGAGGCGCGCGACTCGCTACGAGAGTGACTGGCGCCACTCGAGCGGGGGGACGATCAATCGACCGCCACCCCGTACAAGCTGCGCATTGCCGAACGGTCGCGCGCGGTCAACGCGGACGACTTCACCCACGGCGCCATGATATCGCGCTCGTCGTCACTGTGCTCGAGGCCCAGGAGATGCCCAACCTCGTGCAATGCGACCGCGTGAATGGTGGTCGAATCCTGCGCGCCGCCCCCGATGTTGCGCGTGCTCAGTTCGATGATGGCACCTCGAATCCACCCGCGCCGGTCGGCGAAGCGCGTCGCCTGCCCTGCGCGCGACTCGGGCAGGGAATCACTCCAGGTCACCCGCACGTCTGCGTGGAGTGAATCAGCCACGAAAACGAAATGGACGGGGGCGCCTGCGGAGGTCCAGTCGTGGAATGCGTCCCGCACCTTGTCCCGAAACACACCGCGCCAGAGCGGCACTCCCTCGCCCGGAGCAATCCACACGGTGACCTGATCGTACTGGGCCTCGGACCACTTCCGCAGCGGTTCGGGGGGCAAGCTTGGAGACGCAGCAATGGCGGTCCGGCTCCCGGCCGAACGCGCGTTCGCGAGCGACTTCCTGATGCAGGCCTTCTTGACGCCGCAGTTGCTGAGCGTGCGCGCGTGCGCTTCGCGATGATCGGCAATCAGCGACTCGCGTGTTCCTTCCCCGCCGAAATCGAACACGACGAGGGCGACGAAGCCGATCGCGAGCAGACGCACGGCTCGGGATACAGCAGCGCGGCCACTCAACCGGCCGGCAGGGCGCAGACGTTCGTCCGAATGTGGATGCATCGGGGGCGAGGAAAGGCGGCAACGTCGTTGGGGCACACCCATTGGACACCTGAGGAGGCCCGTTCGCTCCATTGAGTGTCGTCATTGGACGTCACCGGCTTGATGTGGTCAGGGCGGGCGAACGCGGGGTCATCCAGGAGTTCGCCTGCGCCCGGCGTAGATCGAACCGCCGGTTGGAGGCACCTTTTTCGCTAGTACGGGCGCCATGACCACCTCCGCTACATCTCGCCGCGACCGCGGTCTCGTCTTCATCGCCGCCTTCAAGATGCTGAAGGCATTGCTCCTTGTCCTCGCCGGTATTGGCGCGTTCTCGCTCTTGAGCCCGCGTGTGGCAGCGGAGACCCGGCAATGGCTCCTCCAGCTCACCGTCGGACGCGGACTCCGAACGGTGCAATCCGCGCTCACCTTCCTCAAGTTCGAGAAGCCCGCGCACATCGAGGAGTTCGGCCTTGGCGCCATTCTTTACGGACTGCTGTTCGCCGCGGAAGGAATCGGCCTGTGGCTCGCTAAGCGGTGGGCCGAGTATCTCACCGTCGTGACCACGTCGCTCCTCGTGCCATTCGAGGTGTACGAGTTGAGCCGTCGTGTCACGGTGGTGCGCGGCGGGACCCTCGCGATCAACATCGCGCTGGTGGGCTACCTGGTCTACAGGCTCCGGAAGCCAACGCGCTGATCTGGGCGCGGTTAATGCACGCCGGATGGTCAATGCAACCCGCGGAAGCTCCGATGACGGACCACGCGACGATGCCGAACGGCCGGAACAGCTCGCTGCGAGCGTCCTTGAGCCGGGTGCAGAGCGCGACTGGTCTCCGGCAGTCCCTCCGTGGTTCCACCCCTCCTGGATGCTGAGCCGAAACGTGCATGCAGAGTGACGCGCATCCCCTGAATGATCGATCAGCCGACGCACGTCGCCAGCACCGTGCGCCGCTTGCTGTGTGGACCTGGACTCCGCAATCCGGTCGAACGTGGCACGCGGCGTCCTTGCTCGCGCATCTCGGCCACCCCGGTACACTGGGTGACGATGAGTGGTGGGACCGCGTACATCCAGATGACCGCGCCAACGCCCGCTCGGCACATGCGCGCGCGTGTGCGGCCACCGTGTCCGAGTACGAAGTAGCGTATCGCGTCCACGGCGCGGACGGCGCGCACCTGTTGGTGGTGGAAGCGGGGGTTATCAGCCGAGATGCGCAAGGCACGGTGATCGACGCCTATGGCTCGCTCGTCAACGCCAGCGAACCGGCTACCGACATCGAGACAGAGCGCTCCGCGCGATTGATGCGCGGTGCGCTGGACGCCATTCCAAATTTCATCGGGGTAAAGGATCACGACGGGCGCTTCACCCTGGCGAATCGCGCGCTGGCCGAGTCGTTCGGCATGGCACCGCATGAACTGCTCGGAAGGACGGAAGCCGACATGGGCGCATCCGCCGAGGCTGTGGCCGCATGGCGACAGATCGATCTGGAGGTGATGGACACACGGCGCGACATGTTCGTGCAGGAAGAGGAATACCACGATCTCGCGGGCAATCTCCGCTGGTTTCAGACGCACAAGCGAGCCATCGTTGACGACGACGGAATTGCGCGGCACGTGCTGC
>JBDUCM010000197.1:0-8740 GCA_040003455.1 bacterium | reverse complement strand
GCACCTCGTCGTTCGCGTGGTGCACCTCGTCGTTCATGTGGTGCACCTCGTCGTTCGCCTGGTGCACCTCGTCGTTCGCGTGAAGTAGGTCGCCGGGACGTCGCCGCACCTCGCCGGATACATCGCGCACCAGGCGCGGGTAGTAGTGCAGCTCAGCGATTCACGCGGCGACGTCGACGGGTTGATCTACCACCTGACCGGCGTGGAGCGCCGGCTCGGTATGCAACCTGGACACCGTCGCGGTGCGCAGCGCCAGCCACTCGGGCAGCGTGGCACGAAGGCGCCGTTGCACCATCACCACAGGTCCGCGGACGGCCGAGCGGGCAATGCCGAGTGCCGAGGCGACGGAGAGGAAAGACTTCGCGCCGCTGTGGACCATCAGGTTGACGGGGCGGCACAGCGGGGTCAGCGTATCGATGGACTGGGTGACATGTCGGTGATTTCACCTTAGACAGACACCCCAGAGCGGCGACGTCTACTTCCCCCTGCTGTCCGTCAGTACCCCGCGGGGCGCTCCCCGTACAGCCACTCGATTCGCGCCGCTCTCCCGCATGCCTTGCACACGGCGCCGCCAATGGTGGGTTCGTCATATTCCGCCTGGTCGCCGACGGTCGTGAAGCCATTGAATTTGGGAAGGCGTTCCCACCTGCCCTTCCCGTGCACCGCGGCTGTTTCCTTCACCGATTGCGTCTCCTGCACGCGGCACGCTTCGCACGAAATCCTGTACCACTTCCGATCACTCTCCGACACAATGCACCTCTGCGACAACAGTATGATGACGGTTCCGGCCATCCCGGAATCACTTCGTCCGCCGTCACAAACACGCCGCGGACCGAGTTCGTCGTTTCGCCCCTCGATTGCTCCCTTCAGGTTCAGCCCCTGTCGTCGCGATGTCAATGAGAGACGGGCCCGGGAGGCCGACGAGAATGTGACGCCACCCACGAACCCGGAGGTATCACGCCGCAGGTGGCAGTCCTCCCCCTGCCGCAACCAGTTCCGAAACGTCGGTGTACAGCACTACTGCCCTGTCCTTTCAGGTATCGAGCGCCAGGCGATGGCGCCCTCGTCTTTTTCTGGAGCGCTCGACGGCGCTCCTCTGCTTGCTCGCTCTCTTCATTGGCTGCGGCGGCACCGGAACGGACGTCGGCCCGATTGGCACCACCGGCCCGCCGAGCTCCTTTGTAGCCGATAGCGCCGCAGTCAGCTTCTCATTCCCGGCCGCTGGTGGCACAGGCACGCGGCTCGTCAACATTTCCCATTCCGGGTCGCCAGTCACCGGCCTCGGTCTGAGTCTCGCCAGCGCCAGCGGAGCAGCACCGAGTTGGCTCACTGCGCAACTCAGCGCCGCGAGGACGCCGGCGGTACTGACACTCGCGGTTAACGCCGCCGGACTCCTTCCGGGCACCTATCACGCCACGGCGAGAGTGGCCAGCGCAGGTGCATCGAATTCGCCGCTCGTCATTGATGTGACGGTCGTGGTCGCGCCGCCGGATCCACTTGTCTACGGCGCGGCCGCCGAGAAGGTGAAGGTGGTAGATGTTGGCGCGACGTTCGCGCCCATGGTTGCAGCGGACGGATCCGGCACGCCCACCACGGCGCCGCTGACGTTTGTGAGCCGAGCGGCCAGTGTGGCCACCGTGGGAACGGATGGTCGCATCACTGGTGTTGGTGGCGGCGACGCATGGATTGTCGGTAGTTCGCCGTCCTCCCGCGATTCAGTGTTCGTGATCGTGCCGAGGCTGCCCAATGGACCGGTGTTTCGGACCGATGTCGGCAACTCGACGGCACGCGCGGGCGACACGCTCTTCCTCAACGTCGTCCTGGATACTCGCGGTGTCTCCGTAGGCGCGGCAACACTCGTTGTCGGGGTCACGCTGGAGACCGGCGCCGTGACGGCGCTGCACGCCCTGCCCGCCACCGCCGTGCTGCCTGTTGTGAACGTCACGCAAGGGCCCGTCTACCGCATCTCGGTTGGCGCGGCGAATGGCATGACCGGAAGCGTCCAACTGCTCCAGCTCAAGATCGTTGGCCGCGTGAGTCCCACACTCGGTTGGCTCACGCTCACGGCGCTCGACGTCGCGGGAATTGACGGCAGCAACCTCACGACGCAGACGTCATCCACACGAATACCGTTGGTGTACCGATGATCAACGTCGCCGCGCCTCGACTCATCGGTCGTGTCGCATGCGCTGGGGCATGTATTGCGACGGCGCTCGCCTGCACGGAGCCGGGTCGTGCCGGTTCCGAGTCGCCATCCGCCGTGCCACTCGAGGCACGCATCGAACTGTCCGATTCGCTTGCTGTACCGGGCAGTGACGTGATGGTCACGGCGCGGTTTGTCGGCACGCCACTCGCCAGCGTCACCGCGCGATTGCTGTACGACACAACCGGCGTGACGCTCCTCGGCGAGGTGCCGATGAGCGACGGCGCTTCGCGCATGATGAATCCCGGGTCCGGCGTGGTGCGGTTCGCAGGTGTTGCGGCAACGGGTTTCGCGGACGGACGAGTGTACGCATGGCGATTCAAGGTGCGCCGCCCGGATGCGATTCGGGCGCTTCGCCTGGTGATCGATGAAGCGCACACGGCGTCGCGCGTGGATGCCGCCGCGCACTCGAGGAATCCATGATGCGACGTTCAGGCTGGTTCGCGCTCGTCGCACTCTTCATCGCCTGCGTTGGCGTGCACGCACAGGAGCGGCGCGATCCGGGCGAGGATGTGGAGGGGCGCGAGCGCTGGTTCTGGGGCGAGCGATCGTTCCCGTTCGGCCAACGACCATCAGCGAGCATGTCGCGGTTGCAGCGCTCGCTCCTCGACTACCTGACCCACTCCTCGCTTGGCATCAGGGCAGGCAACGCGCCGTTGGGCGGAGCGTGGCGTTCCATCGGACCCACGGGGATCTGGCAAAATCAAATCGTCTCCGGCCGAGTCGCTTCCATCCTGCCTGCAGCGATTGTTGGCGGTCCGATGTACGTGGGCACGTCGTCGGGTGGCGTGTGGCGCAGCGCCGACAACGGCCTGACGTGGATGCCGCTCACGGATACCCAATGCAGTCTCACGACGGGTGCGATGGCGAGAGACCCCTCGAACGCTGCAATCGTCTATTCGGCCACGGGCGACGCGAGCGGCGGCGGCGCGCTCGGGTGCGGCGTACTGCGCTCGATCGACGGCGGCGACAGCTGGACCACCGGTGTGGCGGGGCTGGACGATCCGAACTTCATCAGCCTCTACACCACCTTCAGGAATCTCGTTGTCGATCCGGCGAGCGCCGGCACTGCGCGCACCGTGCTCATTGGCGCCACCAGCTCTGTGGGTGCCGGCATCGTCCGGTCGACGGATGCTGGCGCGAGCTGGTCAGTGGTGCACAACACCGGCCCGATAAATGGGCTCATCGCGCACCCGTCACGCGCGGGCACGTACTACGCCGGGGATGCCGTTACCACGCCTATCTCGGCGCGCGGCGTGTATCGCTCCACCGACGCGGGCGCCACATGGGCGGCGTTGCCCGCATTGCCGGTGACCGATCCCAGCACCATCGGACACATCGCCTTTGCCGTGAGCCGAGTTGCGCCCACCCTTCTCTGGGCGCTTGTAGGCAATCGAACGACTGGTGGCTTCCTCGGCCTCTTCCGATACGACGAGAGCACCAACGCGTGGACGAACCTCGGTGCTGCGGGGGTGTCGGCCAACTTCGGCAATCAACAATCCTACGACCTCGTCGTCGCTGTGGACCCGCGCGACATCGCACGCGTCTTCGTGGCCGGTGTGGCCGCGTTCAGATCGACGGACGGCGGCGCCACCTTCCAATCGTGGGCCTCCAGTGTCCATGTGGACTGGCACGCACTCGTGTTCGACCCGAAAAATCCGGACGTCATGTGGGCCGGCACCGATGGCGGCGTATATGTCTCCGCAGACGCCGGCGGCAGTTGGACGTCGCGCAACACGGGATTGGTGACGACGCTTTTCTATCCCGGCATCTCGGTGAACCCGCAGGGCACGCGCATCCTGGGCGGTTCGCAGGACAACGGCACGCAGGCATACTCGGGCACGCCATTCTGGGACTACTTCTCCGGTGGTGATGGCGGGTTTACCGCGATCAACTACCGCGACCTCGGCGTGGAATGGGGGGAAACACAATGGACGGTTGGCGCGACGACCCCCAACATCTTCCGGCGTGATGCGACGGGACTCGTGCAGGTGCGTTCGAGCGGGATCAACTCCAACGACCGTGCCAATCGGATTCCGCCGCTCGTGATGGACCCCGTCAATCCGGCGAAGCTGTACTTCGGTACGTACCGCCTGTATCGCACTACCGACGAAGGACTGCACTGGACCGCGATCAGTGGTGATCTCAGCACTGGTGGCCCGGGATCCATCTCGTCCATTGGTGTTGCGCCGACGGACACGAACACCATTTACGTCTGTACCAATGATGGCCGAGCGCTTGTGTCGCGCGACGGGGGAGTGACCTTTGTTGCGGCGAGCGGGTTGCCACAGCGCACCCTCACGCGTGTGTCGCCGCATCCCACCGATCCAATGCGTGCGCTCATCACCGTATCCGGATTCGGCACCGCACACGTGTTCGAGACTACCGATGCATTCGCGACCGCGGTGAAAGACATCGGCGGCAACCTGATCGATGCACCGGCCCATGTGGCGGTGTACGTGCCGGAGGCAGGTGCGATCGTTGTTGGTACGGATGTCGGCGTGTTTCAGACCACTGACGGTGTCGCCTGGAGCCCGGGTCCGACGGGCCTTCCCAACGTGATCGTTCAGGATCTGGTCTATCGGCCGGCGATCGGGTTGCTCGTGGCCGGCACGTTTGGCCGCGGCATGTTCGCCTACAATGTTGGTGTCTCGGTGGCGGTTCTGCGTGGCGACGCCAATGGCGATGGGACGATAGACGCGTTCGATGCGTTGCTTATTCAGCAGACGCTCGCGGGATCAGCGCCGCAGGGGACGACCGTTTATCCGCGGGGGGACGCAAACTGCAATGGGAACATCGACGCTGCGGATCTGTTGTTGGTGCTGCGGGCGGCGGTAGGACTGCCGAATGCTGGCGGATGCGTTGGGACGAAGCGATGAGCAGGTGAGGCGTGAGGCGTGAGGCGGTGCGGGGCGTGAGGCGTGAGGCGAGCGGCGGAGGTGAGGCGTGCGGCGTACGGCGTGTCCGTGCGGCGGCGTGCGTACGGCGTGTCCGTGCGGCGGCGTGCGTACGGCGTGTCCGTGCGGCGGCGTGCGTGCAGCGTGGACGTAAAGCGAGCGGCGGAGGTGTATGCTCGCGCACCCGATGCAAAACCGATTGCCACCGGATGCGCGAGTCTCCTGCCACGACTCGTTGCTCCGGTTCAAGGCTTCGAGTGCACCGCGAACATCGCTCCCTGTGGATCAGTCAGCATTGCGATGCGGTCGCCGGTCGGAACGTCCATTGGCCCAACCATCAACTGCGCGCCGGCATCCTGCGCACGCGCAGCGGCGGCATCCGCACTGTCTGCCACGCGGATGTAGTGAAGCCAGTACGTGCCGGGCGCTTCCGGCGGCCGCCTCATGATTCCGCCGTACGTGAAACGATCACGACCGAACAGGTGATAGACGCCCATGTCGCCCATGTCGTGGTCGCTGACTTTCTTCCAGCCAAACAGTCGCTCATAGAACAGAATTGCGGCGGGTTGGTCATCGGTCACGAGTTCATGCCACGAGAATTGTCGGGGCGCGGGATCGGTCTCGGACTGAAGTGGTGCGGCGCTCGTGATGACGGCAAAGACGGCACCCTGCGGGTCCTGCAACACCGCGAACCGGCCAGCCTGCTCCATTGTTCGTGCGGGCTCGAGTACCTTGGCCCCGAGCGCGACGGCATCGGCTACCGTGCCGTCGGCATCCGGCACTTCGATGTAGGCGAGCCAGCTCGGCCGGGAACCCATTGCCGCCGCTTCGGGCGTGATCGCGATGAGACCGCCGATCATGGTGTCAGGAGTGTCGCCGGCGAGCCAGAAGGTGTAGTCGACGCCACCGTCCATCTTGCTTGTCTTCCAGCCGACCGTCTTTTCATAGAAGTGCTGCGCGGCCTTGGGATCATTGGTCACGAGCTCGTGCCACACGAAGCGTCCGCGGGTGTCCGTGGCGGTGGTTGGCTCGGCCTGCGTTGCTGTGGTTGCCATTTGTCCTCCTTGTTGCTGGGTGGTTTGCCGGGACGGGCACACGCCGCAACGTCTGTACCGAGGGGACGTAACGGTTTGGCTATTCGTGAGGGGGTAGCGTACCCGTGCTTTTGTGCGGCCGTGGCGTATGTTCAACGCGGTGTACGGACGCTGGCCTGCGCAGGGTCAGGAACAATGAACGTCGAGAGCACGCCGCAAAATGGAGCCTGAGAGACTCGAAGTGCGGAGCCCCGATCAGCGGCTCATGACCGATGGCCTCACCGCTTTGCCGGCTCGAGCGGAGGAGCCGCTGCCCGCCAATCGCGGACGCCGGCGGCCTACCATCTGGGGACGGCGCACGCGCGAGGTTGTGATGATCGCGGCAGGCGCTCTTGCCGCGCTCATCGGGCAGGCGTGGTGGCAAGGACGGCAGGACCGGGAGCGCGAGGGAGACTACCTGCGTCAATTGCTCGCCGACACGCGCGAGAACGAGGACCGCGTTAACAGGGCGATCTCCGACGACAGCGCCGCAGGTGCGGCCGCTCGACGCATCGCGGCGTTCGTCTATGGCACCGGTCCGACTCCGCCGAGTGACTCGATGGTCCGATGGTTCCTCGACCGCGGGGCGTTTTCCTCGTCGGAGTTCCAGCCCCTCACCGGTTCGTACGCGGCCCTGCTCACCACCGGCGACCTGCGTCTCATTCGGGACGAGGCACTGCGCAATGAATTGGTGGCGTACTCAACTCACGTGGATGCCGAACGAGAGAACCTGCGCTTCTTCGCGCAGCAGGCGTTCGGCGACGCCGGGCGTATTGCCCGGGCATTTCCATTTGTGCGAGGCATGTTTTCCGGGGACAACGACGAGATTCGCCTTGAAGCGCAGCGGTTCCCCTTCGCGCGCTTGCGTGGCGACGCGGATGTAGCGGCCATCCTGTTTTCGCTCCAGGCGGCGAATTCGAATCGGCTCGGGCATCTGCGTGGACTCCGCTATGGAACGCAACGCCTGCGCGGGTTGCTGGAAACGCAGAAGGCAGGCAGGAAATTGGCGCCAGACACGACGGCGGCGAAGTGATACCCGCTTAGACGGGAGGGGTGCAGCGGGGATGAGGCGTGCGGTGTGTCCATGCGGCGACGGGCGTACGGCGTGGACACGAGAAGCCCGCGAACCGAATTGGTCACGCGGGCTTCGTGCTTACCCTGCCCTCCCCCCCTTTCTTCTTCGACAGATCCGCTACCGCGCGCTGAAACAGTGTCACGCGACACCTGTCGCTGGGGACCTGCCGCGTGGCACCGGAGGCGCGGTGCGCCGTGATCAGCTCTTGAAGCAGCTGTCTTGACAATCGCGAAACTTGGTCGATAGGCTTCGCCTTAGGAACTACACTTGACGTCTTGAGCGACGAGCAACTGGACCGACTTGGCGATGCCCATCGCAGACTACAGGTGGCTGACGAAGAACGACCCGCGGGAGCCCCTCGCGCGCTGCCATTTTTTTGGAGCGGTCTCGGCTGAAACGGCTCGGCCCTTGGCAGAACTGAATCCCCACCGCAACCCGGAATGGGACCGGCTTGTGTGGGGAGGCACAATCCTGGAGGCCGCTGCGGGTCAGTACTATGCCCCGAGCCTCACGGCAGAGCAGGATGATGCCGGCCGACAGTTCCTGCAGCAGAGGCCAGTACGATTGGCCGCCGCCATTCTGCTCGGCCTGGCGGTGGTCGTCGCGGGATACCGCCTTCTGTCGGGCTAAATCAGGCTGGCAAGAGGTAGCCTCCGGAGGCTACCTCTTGCCGGCTGCCGCGGGAATCGTCACGGAGCATGGCGACGCGCACGTTGCGCCCGCGAATCGGCATCTGTCGGGCTGCGTTTGGCCGGCCAGATGCAACGCAACTACTTCAACTACTTCCTCGATAGATCGGCGACGGCGCGCTGAAGCAATGTTACGCGGCCCTTGTCGCTCGCCCCTGACATGTCCGCGTTGATCGCTGTCGCCGTCGTTGAAAGTGCCGACGCGCGCGTCGCTCCTGACGCCTGTTCCGCGCTCATCAACTCGGCCCGCACAGCTGCAATGCGCGATGCGGCCAGTCCACCATTGCGCTCGAGTTGATCGAGGTAGGCGCGCGCCAACGCGAAGCTCGGCGGCCACACGATGTGCGTTTGCTGCTGCGCATTGTACTGCGCAACGTGCACGCTCTTGGCCGCGTCGATCTCGTTCTGTGACAGGTAAGGACTCGCCGTCAATTCATGAATGTCGAGGCCGCGCTGTTCGTCGGACGACACGATGACGCCGTT
Source organism: bacterium (assembly GCA_040003455.1). Taxonomy (GTDB): domain Bacteria; phylum Gemmatimonadota; class Gemmatimonadetes; order Gemmatimonadales; family Gemmatimonadaceae; genus AG11. The sequence continues at coordinate 320 of JBDUCM010000197.1, read as the reverse complement.
GTACCAATACGTGGACCAGTAACCGCCGCCCGGGCCACGATCGAAGAAGGCGATCTCGATGGGATGCGCGGGATCGGTCCAGTCGAACACGGTGGCGCCGCCCATGTAGAACGCCTGCACCATGATGTCTCGGCCCGGCACGGGGATGAGGTTGCCGTTGTGTGCGGTGCAGATCTCCTCGCTGGTCTGCGGCGCGGGCATCTTGTAGTAACTCTTGAAGTTCAGCTTGGCGGCATCCATGGAGAAGATGGCATTGCCACCCCACTCCATCTTGTCCGTCGCGCGGCAGCGCGGTGCACTGCCACCGCCCCACTCGTCGG
>JBDUCM010000196.1:0-8824 GCA_040003455.1 bacterium | reverse complement strand
GTCACGATGATCACGTTCCCGAATCCCTCCAACACCTGTTGCCTGATATTGTAGTTCCCTCGATTCGCGCTCATGACCCCATCCTTGGCGCCCGTGGCCGTATTGAACGTCGCGCGAACCCGTCGCAAGTCGAATCGTGTATTCTCGTCGAAGATGTACGCAGTATCGGCAAAGAGCTCGCCGCGCTGTACGCCCTGGTTGGTGAGCAGCATGCGTACGTTGAACATGACCTGCTCGGCACTGTCCGCCAGGGTGGCTCCCGCCTTTACCGGCGGCGCGCTCCCCTTCTGCTTGCAGGCCGTCAGCAGGGCCATGCACATGGCCACACCCGCGATTACGCCGCGACTACTCATGCGACGCGAGCGCGGAGAAGGTCATGCAGGTGTACCACGCCAACAATGCGATCGGTGGCGTCGAGGACCGGCACGGCCATCACGCCATGGGTCTCCATGCGAAAGGCCACCGCACTCGCCAGTTCGCCACGGTGCGCGGTTCGCGGCGCACGGGTCATGATCCGCTCGACAGGAATCGAGAATACATCTGCTTCACGCTCCATCAATCGGGTCAGGTCTCCGGCGGTCAGGACGCCCAGCAACGCGCGATCGTCGGCCGTCACCAGCACGATGCCGCGTTGCTCCGCCAAGACGACAACCGCCTCACGCAGGGTGCTGCCTTGTGGAAGCACCGGCAGCGGCTCCACGATCATCACGTCATCTACCCGCGTTACCAATCGCCGGCCCAGCGCGCCACCAGGATGGATGCGTGCAAAATCCTCGCGCTTGAAGCCCTTGTGCTCCAACAATGCAACCGCCAGTGCGTCGCCAATTGCCAGCGCCGCCGTGGTGCTGGTGGTCGGCGCTAGGTCGTGCGGGCACGCCTCCTCGAGTACCCACGCGTCCAGCGAGACATCACTCAAGCGCGCTAACGCGGAACCCGCGTCGCCCGTGATGGCGACGGTGCGTACACCGAGTCCCTGCAGATGTTCGAGCATCCCCAACAACTCGTCGGATTCACCGGACTTGGACAGGAGTATCGCCACGTCATTCAGCCCCACGATTCCCAGGTCGCCGTGCGCACTGTCCATCGGATGCAGGAACACCGCGGGGGTGCCCGTGGATGTGAGTGTCGCGGCGATCTTTCGACCAATGAGCCCGGACTTGCCAACCCCCGCCACGATTACGCGCCCAGCGGATTCCGCAATCATCAGCACGGCGCGGGCGAACTCCTCATTCAGCCGATCTTCCACGACAACGAGAGCCTCGCGCTCGAGACGAATGACCCGACGCCCAAGGGCAACGATTTCGTCCGACGTCACGGCGAGACTCCCGCCGGAGCAATGGAGCGCTCCGCAACGTATCGCTCGGTCACCGCGGTCCATTCCCCACGCGCCCTGAGCAGCGCCTCGGAAAACTCCCTCACCGCGCCTCGACCCCCGGTACGAGTCAGCTGTAACTGGCACACGTCGCGTATCTCTGGCACGGCATTCCCAACGGCAACCGGCAACCCCACCACGCGCAGCACCGCCATGTCGGGAAAGTCGTCGCCAATGAACGCCACTTCGCTCGGATGGAGCCGGTGCTTATCCAGCATGGCGAGCAATGCCGGCAACTTTTGCGCATCGGGATCCTGCGCGAGGTCCTCAATGTTCAACTCCGCCGCTCGCAACCGTACGCTTTCCGAAACCCGCCCGGTGATGATACCAACCCGAAGCCCGGCCTTCTGCATCAGATAGATGCCAAGTCCGTCCTGGATGTCATAGCGCTTGAATTCCATGGGCTTGCCATCAACCGCGCCAAGGTAGACGCCGCCGTCGGTGAGCACGCCGTCCACATCGAGTACGACAAGGCGGATGGACCGAGCCAACCCGGAATCAATCATCCGCGCGCGCACTCCCACACGGCCACCGCGCGACGAATCATCGCATCGAGTCTGTCGAGCGGAATCATGTTCGGGCCGTCGCTTGGCGCATGTTCCGGATCGGGATGCGTCTCCATGAACAGGCCATCCACGCCGACGGCGCATGCCGCCATTGTGAGCGGCGGAATGAACTCGCGCGCCCCTCCGCTGGATCCGCCTTCGCCGCGACCCGGTTGCTGCACACTATGCGTTGCATCGAAGATCACGGGTGCGTCGCATGCAGCACGCATGCGCGGCAGCGCGCGAAAATCCACAACGAGATCTCCGTAGCCGAAGAAGCTGCCGCGCTCCGTGGCCGCCACTTCGGCGTCGCCTGTGTGACCCGCGTCGCGATGCCCTTCGCGCACTTTCGCCAAGGCGCCGCGCATGCCCTCCGGATGCATCCACTGTCCTTTCTTCACGTTCACCGGCTTGCCCGTCGCGCCCGCCGCGAGTAGCAAGTCGGTTTGTCGGCAAAGAAACGCGGGGATCTGAAGAACGTCGGCGACCTGCCCTGCGGCCGCACACTGCTCCGGAAGGTGGACATCCGTGAGGATTGGCAAGCCGGTCGCCGCGCGCACGCGGTCGAGTGCCGCCAAGCCCTCGTGCATTCCCGGTCCGCGAAACGCTCCCGCGTTGGATCGGTTTGCCTTGTCGAAGCTTGCCTTGAAGATGATGCCACCAGGAACGTGCTCGGCCAACCGTGCAAGGTGTTCCGCCACGCGAAGGTTCAGGGCATCGTCCTCCAGCACGCACGGCCCGGCGATGAGAAACAGCGCATCACGGCGAAAGCGCACCGTCATGAGTGTGCCGACGCCGTCGCGGGTGTTGCCTCGGCATTCGTCGCCTGGTGCTTCCGTCGCTTGGCTCCTGCGGCCGCCGCGACAAAACCCGAGAACAGCGGATGCGGGCGCGTTGGCCGCGACTGGAGTTCGGGATGGAATTGGCAGCCAATGAACCACGGATGCGCAGGCAGCTCCACAATCTCCACGAGCTGTCCGTCGGGCGACAATCCGCTCAGCCGCATGCCGTGCTCAACGAACATGTCACGGTATTGATTGGACACTTCATAACGATGCCGGTGACGCTCGCTCACTTCCGCCACGCCATACACCTCCGCGGCACGCGAACCTCGCGCGAGACGACACGGATAGGCGCCCAGTCGCATGGTGCCACCCATGTCCGTCACGTGCTGCTGCGATTCCATGAGCGCAATGACCGCGTTGTCGCATTCCGGGGCAAACTCGGACGAGTGACTGTCGTCGAGTCCGCATACGTTGCGCGCGAACTCGATGATCGCCGTCTGCATTCCGAGACAGATGCCGAAGAACGGAACGCCATCCTCACGCGCGGTGCGAATGGCCTCGACCATCCCCTCCACCCCGCGCACACCGAAACCGCCGGGCACGAGCAGGCCGTCATGCTTGGACAGGATTTCACGCGCGGCCGCCGCGTCGGTAAAGCTGTCGCTCGACACCCACGCAATGTCGACGCCCACGTCATTCGCGATGCCGCCGTGAATCAGCGACTCCTGCACACTCTTGTAGCTGTCCACGAAGTCCGTGTACTTGCCCACCACGGCAATCTTCACGCGCTCGTGTGGGGCGATCACGTGCTGCACCATCTCGCGCCAGTCCTTGAGTTCAGGTGCCGGCCTGGAGATGCCGAACTTCTGGAGCACCTTCTCGTCGAACCCCTGCTCGCGGAACGACAGGGGAATCTGATAGATGGACTTCACGTCGGGCGATTCGATGACCGCACCGAACTCCACGTTGCAGAACAGCGCAATCTTGCGCTTGATGTCATCCGACAACGGACGCTCGGTTCGCACGACGAGAATGTCCGGCTGAATGCCGAGCTGCATGAGCTCTCGGACGGAATGCTGCGTGGGCTTGGTCTTCAACTCACCGGCAGCCGCGATGTACGGAATGAGCGTGAGATGCACGAAGATCGCATTCTCACGGCCCACGTCATGACGGAACTGGCGAATGGCCTCCAGGAACGGCTGCGACTCGATGTCGCCGACCGTGCCGCCAATTTCCACGATGACCACGTCGTTCTCGGGCGCAATCCGACGAATGGCGCTCTTGATCTCGTCCGTGATATGTGGAATGACCTGCACGGTGGATCCGAGATACTCCCCTCGGCGCTCCTTCGTGATCACGTTCAGGTAGATGCGCCCTGTCGTCACATTGTTCGCCTGCGACAGCGAGCGGTCGATGAAGCGTTCGTAGTGCCCAAGATCCAGGTCGGTTTCCGCGCCGTCATCGGTGACGAACACTTCGCCATGCTGGAACGGCGACATCGTGCCCGGATCCACATTGAGATAGGGATCGAACTTCATCATCGTCACCCGAAGGCCGCGCTCAACGAGCAGGCGCCCGAGTGACGCCGCCGCGATCCCCTTGCCGAGAGAGGACACCACCCCTCCGGTCACGAAGATGAATTTCGTGGTGTGCTGCCGCGTGGTCGTCTGCATCAGCTCTTGGTCACGGTGAAGGTCGTCCACTCTTGGTTCGCGCGCTCCAGATCCGCCTCGGTGTCAATGCCACCGCGAAGCGGGCCATCAATGATTCCAACACCCATGCGCATCCCCGCACTCAGGGGACGCAATTGTTCCAGCCGCTCGATGCGCTCGTACGCGTGCGCGGGCAGAGCCACCCACTGCGCCAGCGCCGCCGGAGTGTATGCGTACACGCCTACGTGATGCAGCACGCGACCGCGCTGCTCCGCCCGGTCCGATGCGTCCCTGAGGAACGGAATTGGCGCGCGAGAAAAATACATCGCCGCGCCATCGTCGGCAGTTACAACTTTCACTACGTCGGGCTGTCCCAGCGCAGCCGCTATGCCGCGAGCCGCAACCGTGCCCAGCGGGAAGCGACCGGAGGTGACCTGCTCCAGTGCCAATCGCACGGCTGGCCCTGAGACGAAGGGCTCATCCCCCTGCACGTTCAGGATGGCCTGGAAGTCTGCGAACGTCTTGCCGCGTACTACCTCCGCCACGCGATCGGTCCCCGATGGATGATCCGACGACGTCATCACCGCTTCACCGCCGGCGTCACGCACGCGTCGGGCAACCTCCACGCTATCCGTGGCCACCACAATACGGTCGGCAACACGGAGCGCGGTCACGCGTTCCATGACCCTGACGATGATGGGGACTCCGGCGAGCAGCCGAAGCGGCTTTTGGGGGAGGCGCGTCGCGCCCAGTCGAGCTGGGATGACAGCGAGCGTCCTCATGAGGAGCGGCGCGCGAAGCAGGGCGCGGATGCAACTTTCACGCCAGTAACCTACTTCTCAACCGCGACGAACGCCAGTCACTTGCGCGGCGACCACATCGCGCTACTTGCGAATCAGTCGAGCGAAATGCTCAAGCTCACCTTCGTCCCAAGCTTGCGAGCGACGTCGGTGTTGACGTCAAAGTGCACCACGCTCAATCCCAATCCGGCGCCGATGGTCTGCACGAGCGCCGGTAACGCCCGCACGCCGGCCGCGCCGATGACGTAGTTGAACGAAACGATGGGCTGGCCAACGACCGGAAGCAGCACGCCCTCGAGCGGAATGGAGTAGCGGCTCATCACATAGACGAGTTGACCGCCGCCCTGCTCCAGCAACTCCAATACGGGAATCGTTCCGCTGCCGCCCAGGTACGCATACCGTGAGCGGGAAATGCTGTCGCCCGACGTCGCCACTGCATGGGCGTGGAAGTCCAGCCGCTGCGCCTTGAAGGTCGGAAAATCGACCTTCGCGTCTGCGGTGAGCTGCGTGAAGCTGGACGTGCCCGCCGACGTGGACAGGCTGCGCTCAACCTCGACGCGCCCCTTGCCATGCACCACACCCACCGTGTCGCGCAGCTCGACGCCCATCAATGCCGACCCGATGTTCACCGGATCCACGAGCGGATTCGGCCGCCGGATGCGCTCGATGTCATTGCGACCGACCACACTCCACACGTTCCCAGCAGCGGATATGGAGCTCACCCTCTCGTACCGCCCGCCGATGAATGGCTCGACGCTCAGGCCGCCATCATCGATGTGCGCGAAGAGACGTCCTTCCCCCCCGCTGGCGCGGAAGTAGTTCCGCGTGTCTACGCCAACGAAGAATGCCGTCGCCGAATTGACGAAGTTCGAGTAGATCCATGCGTCGTTGCTGCGCGTGCTCCGTCCGCCTGTGGCTTCCAGCCGCAGGCCGGTCTCCGCGCCAACGCGAAGCGACAGCGACGGGTCGACGACGCCCAAGCGGCTGCGATACGTCACCACGGGCAGCACCTTGATCGCGTCGGACGCGAGCGCGACGACGACGCCGAACGGCAGCGAGAGCCCGTTCACGCGATCGTAGTAGGGGACCAGCAGGCCCTGAATGCCAGCCGGCTGGAGCACCGGCGTTGGATCGGGCTGCAGCACGGCACCTTGGGCCTGCGCGACACCCGAACCCAGCATGACAAGCCCCAGCGCCACCCACTTCACGCGCCAATCAGGCCCAGGAAGTTGCGCAACAGCTGCTTGCCGTCGGGCGTCAGTACAGATTCCGGATGAAATTGGACCCCCCATACCGGGTGCGTCTGGTGACGAAGCGCGTGGATCTCTGTCGCGTCATCCACTGCCGTCGCGGCCACCACCAGGGAATCCGGCAGCGTCGCGCGTTCCACCACGAGCGAGTGGTAACGACCCACTTCCAGGGGCGAAGGCAGCCCGGCGAAGAGGTCACGACCGTCGTGATCGATACGCGATGTCTTCCCATGCACGGCCCGGGCCGCCCGGATCACGACGCCGCCATATGCCTCGCCAATAGCCTGATGTCCCAGGCAAACCCCGAGCGTGGGGATACGGCTGCCCAATGCCCGGATGGCCTCGACGGTTACGCCCGCCTGCGCCGGCGCACACGGCCCAGGCGAGAGAATCATCGCGGACGGCGCCATGGTCTCGATCTCCCCCACGGTCACGGCATCATTCCGGCGGACCACCACCTCGGCACCCAGTTCACCGAGATATTGAACGAGGTTGTACGTGAACGAGTCGTAGTTGTCGATGACGAGCAGCATGGCGATGTGCGGTACGAGCGGTGATCATCCAGGGCGAACACGGCGGTACGCCTACCCTCGTGGATGATAACTCCTGTGCACCGATCGCAGATACTCCCGGTCCACGTGCGTGTAGATCTGCGTCGTGGCAATGTCCACGTGGCCGAGCATCTCCTGAACCGCGCGCAGGTCGGCTCCCCCTTCCAGCAGGTGCGTGGCGAAAGAGTGTCGCAAGGTGTGCGGTGACACGTGCTTGGTGATCCCCGCGCGGTCCACGTGCCCGCGAAGAATCTTCCACGCGCCCATTCGAGTGAGGGGCTTCCCACGCGCGTTGAGAAACAGCACCCCCTTTCCCTCACCCTTTTCCAGCCGCGGACGCAGCTCCCGGATGTACAGCGCCAGGGCGCCGATTGCCGACCGGCCAATGGGAACCAGGCGCTCCTTGCTTCCCTTTCCGAACACGCGAATCATCCCCTCGTCGAGCAACAGGTCGCGCAGCCCAACCGTGATCCACTCGGAAACGCGGAGTACCGCGCCGTATGCAAGCTCCAGCATCGCGCGGTCTCGAAACACGAGGTTGTCGTCCATGGTGGGCGACGCGAGCAATTGCCGCACCTCGTCCACCGTGAGCACTTCGGGTAGTGTGCGCCAGCGCTTCGGCGTCTCCAGCCGGTCGCTCGGATCGCGTACCACCACTCCGTCGCCAACGAGAAAGCGAAAGTACGTGCGGATAGCCGACACGTTGCGCCGTATCGACGCTGGCGCGAGGCCGAGGTCCTTCAAGTGGTAGACGTATTCACGCAGGAGCCTTGCCGTGATGTCCGTGGGCGTCGCCGCGCCTTTCACCTCGGCATACTCGGCAAATCGCGCGAGGTCGCGCTGGTACGCCTCCACGGTTTTCGGGGAGAGTCCCTGCTCCAGCGTGACATAGTCCGAAAAGCGCGCGAGAAAGAACCCGCGCTGGCGACGGTCGTCGCTCACGAGGCTATCGCGCGACGAGTGTCGCGGTCGCCATGCAGGCGATGCCTTCGCCCCTGCCGACGAAGCCCATTCCCTCGTTGGTCTTTCCCTTGATGCTCACGTCGGCGACATCGACGTCGAGCGCGCCGGCGATCCTCGCACGCATGTCATCCCGACGCGGCGCAATCTTTGGCGTTTCCGCAATCACGACGACATCCACCTGCCCAACGTTCCAACCAGCGCCGTGCACGCGCGCGACGGCAATGCCGAGCATTTCGATGGAATCGCGGCCGCGGTTGGCCGGATCGGTATCCGCGAACATGGCGCCGATGTCACCGAGGGCAGCGGCGCCGAGTATCGCATCCGTTACGGCGTGCGCGACGGCGTCGCCATCCGAGTGCCCAAAGAGGTGAACATCCACGTCGATGGCCACTCCACCAAGCACCAGCGGACCGCCCGGCGCAAAGCGATGCGAGTCGTAACCGATGCCGGTGCGAAACGCGAGACGGCCGGTAGTCATCGGCGCGGCGTAACGCGCACGATCACGCGGCCACGTGGGTGGCTGCTGCTGGCGAAATGATGGAATAGTCCTGACGACGGCGCGCCGGCGTGAAGCCGGCGTTGCGAATCAACTGCTCCATCTCGGCGATCGACGTGCGATGCGTGGTGTTCGCGGCCGAGACGACGTTTTCCTCGATCATGAGCGAACCGAAGTCGTTGCAACCGAAGCGCAGCGCCGTCTGCCCAACCTTCATTCCCATCGTGACCCAACTGGACTGGATGTTCGGCACGTTGGGCAGCGCGATTCGCGAAATGGCCACCGTGCGCAGGTAATCAACCGCATCCGTCTTCTGCATGTGCGACATCCGCGGCGTGTTTTCCGGCTGCAAGGGCCAGCAGATGAACGCCGTGAAGCCGCCGGTGCGCGCCTGCACTTCCTTCACGCGC
>JBDUCM010000195.1:0-8828 GCA_040003455.1 bacterium | reverse complement strand
CAGGCTGTCGCGGCGAGCCTGCCCGACTCGGTGCGGCGCGAGGAGCGCCCACGAGGACAAACGGGTGTGCGCGTGAAGCGTGGCCAGGACTTCCTGAGCCCGCGTGAGCGACGGGCCGTGCAGGTGTTGTTCGCGGCGGTCGGTGCCCTGCTGCTCATCGCGTGCGCGAACCTCGCGAACCTCCTGCTCGCGCGAGCGTTGGCGCGCCAGCGAGAGTTTGCTGTGCGCTGCGCGTTGGGCGCTGGTCGCGGGCGGATCATGCAGCAAGTGCTGGCCGAAAGCGTTTCGCTCGCGTTGGCCGGCGGCGTGCTCGGCGTGGGAGTGGCGTGGCTCGCGCTGCGCGTCATCGTTGCGCTGCGTCCACCTGCGCTGGACCACCTCGCTGATGTCCGCCTCGATCCCGCGGTTCTGCTCTGGTGCCTTGGAGTTTCGGTGGCCACCGGTATCCTCTTCGGCAGCGCCCCGGCACTGTTTGCAGGCGCGCAGGTGGCCGGCGATGTACTGCGTCGCGAGACCCGCGGCGGATCGCAGGGTCGCACATCGCGTCGCGTGCGCTCGGCGCTCATGGTGCTCGAGATCGCAGCGTCACTCGTACTACTGGTGGGATCGGGACTGCTCGTGCGTTCCTTCACCGCGCTCCAGCGCATGCCGCTCGGCTTCGAGCCGCACGGACTGGTCTATGCCGACGTGCTGTTAGGCGGAAGGCCGTTCCGCGATCGCCGGGTTGAAATACGGGACGCGATCGTGGGGCGCCTCCGCTCACTTCCTGGCGTGACGGGCGTCGCGATCGGCGTGATGCCCGGCAAGGCATTCGTCGCCTACGGCGGTCTCGAGGCGGAAACGGACAACGCGGGCCACACCACCCACGTGCCGCTGCTGGGCACCGTCTTCATCACGCGCGACTACTTCCAGGTCGCACGCATTGCGGTTGTCGAGGGACGTCTGCCCGATTCGTCGATAGTGATGCCGACGAACGGGCCTCCCCTCGGCATGTCGCCTGAAGTGCTGGTGAACCGCGAATTCGCGCGCCGTGTCTGGCCGCATGGGCGCCCGATCGGGGCACGCGTGCGCGAGGCGGGAGGATTTCCGGCGGGGCGGATCGAGCCGTGGTCCACGGTCGTCGGCGTCGTCGACGACACCCGCATGCCCGAGGTCCATGGGGACGTGGCGGCGGTACAGGTCTACAGTCTGGTCCCACGGCGGCTCGGAGACGTGCCCATCATCGTGCGCACGGCGATGTCGGGGGACGCGTCCGCACCGATGATCAAGCACGCGATCGCGTCGGTCCACCCAGCGGTCTTCGTGCGCCCCACACTGTCCGGCGACACCTATCTCCGAAACGGTCTGGCACCCACGCGCTTCGCCATGGCGCTGATTACAGTGTTCGCGGTGCTCGCCGTCGTACTCGCAGCGGTGGGTCTCTACGGAGTCATCGCGTACGGCGTCAGCCAGCGCACGCGCGAGATCGGTGTGCGCGTCGCGCTCGGCGCGGAGCCGAATACAGTCATGCGGCTCGTGGTTGGCGGGGGCGTGCGGCTCGCCGCGGCCGGCGTCGTGATCGGCGTCGCGGTCGCGATCGCGGTGACACGCGTGCTCGAGAGCATGCTGTACGCGGTGAGCCCGGCGGACCCACTCACGTTCGGAGCAGTCGTGCTGCTCATCACGGCTATCGCGCTTCTGGCGTCGTATGTGCCCGCGCGGCGCGCGCTCCGGATCGACCCTGCTGACGCGTTGCGGGCGGACTAACACCAACATGGTGCGATGGTGAGCCTCGGTGAGACACTGCGCACTCTTCCATCCGTCGACGGTTGCGCCATGGCGAATGGGCCAGTGCTTTCGTTCCATAAGGATTCAGCCGCGCGCCGCGCTCCTTGTAGCATCGACTTCGTTCAAGTATCGTGAGCCGGTGCACACACCGGTCTCGCGAGGAGCTGAATGAGCAACGGCAGATCCCTGTCGCGGCGCGAGTTCGTCGCGCTTCTTGGCGCCAGCGGGGTGGGGCTTGCGGCGCGCCCGGCGTCAGCGAACGCGCTCGGGCCGTCGCCGCATCCAATCCCGCCTGCGCCGTTCCCGCCAGGAACGCGCGCGGACCCCTTCGCGCTCACCGACGTGCGGTTACTCGACGGACCGTTCCGCGAAGCGCAGGCACGTAACGCGCGCTATCTGCTGTCGCTCGACCCCGACCGGATGCTGCACAGCTTCCGCGTGAACGCCGGCCTCGCGCCGAAAGCGTCTGTGTATGGCGGCTGGGAATCCGAGGAACCGTGGGTGGGCATTCGCTGCCACGGGCACACACTCGGCCACTACCTCAGTGCCGTCGCGATGATGCACGCGTCGACGGCCGCCGCGCCGTTCGGCGAGCGCGCCGCGTACATCGTGGCAGAGCTCCGCGAATGTCAGCGGGCGCGCGGCGACGGACTCGTGTGCGCGTTCCCGGACGGCTCCAAGCCACTCGACGACGCCGTTGCCGGCGGGCCGTTCGCCGGAGTGCCATGGTACACGATGCACAAGATCTTCGCCGGCCTGCGCGACGCGCACGTCCATGCCGCGACGCCCGGCGCGCTCGAGGCGCTCGGCGCGTTGTCCGAATGGACGTGGCGGACGACGCGCGGCATGTCCGACGACGCCATGCAGCGCATGCTCGCAACGGAGCACGGCGGCATGACCGAGGTGCTCGCCGACGCGTCGGTGCTGGCCCGCGAGCCCAAGTACCTCGAGCTCGCCAAGCGGTTCGCCCATCGAGCGGTGATGGACCCGCTCGCCGACGGCCGTGACATCCTCGACGGGTTGCACGCAAATACGCAGATCCCAAAGTTCATCGGGTACGAGCGCGTCCGCGAGCTTGGCGGCGCGCCGGAGTTCGGAGCGGCCGCGCGCTTCTTCTGGACGACGGTCGTTGAACGCCGATCGTTCGTCACCGGCGGTAACGGCGACGGCGAGCACTTCTTTCCAGGTTCCGAATTCGCGCGGCATCTCGGCTCGGCGAAGACGATGGAGACGTGCTGCACGCACAACATGCTACGCCTCACGCGCGCGCTGTTCGAGGCCGACCCCCGGGCCGCGTACGCCGACTACTACGAGCGCGCGCTCTACAATGGAATTCTGGCGTCGCAAGATCCCGACACGGGCATGAACACGTACTTCCAGGCGACGCGCCCGGGGTACGTGCGCCTCTTTCACACGCCGACCGAGTCGTTCTGGTGCTGCACGGGCACCGGCATCGAGAACCACGCGAAGTACGGCGACTCGATCTACTTCGCGAGCGGCGACTCGCTCTGGGTGAACCTGTTCATTCCGTCGGCGGTCACGTGGCGCGCGCGGGATCTCACGGTGACGCAGACGACGCGTTTTCCCGAGGACGACAGGGTCCGCATCGCCGTCGATGCTTCGCGTCCGACTCCTTCCACGCTTCGCGTGCGACGCCCCGCGTGGTGCGGCGCGATGACGGTCGCGGTGAACGGCCGCCCGGTGTCGGCGACGCCGGACGCGACGGGGTATGTGCCCATTGCGCGCACGTGGAACGCGGGCGACGTCGTCGACGTGCGCCTTCCGATGTCGCTTCGCGTCGAGCCGCTGCCCGGGTCGCCCGAGCACGTGGCGTTCGTGTACGGGCCCATCGTCCTCGCCGGCGCGTTCGGCGCCGAGGGCGTGGCCCCCGCCGCGCAGCTCATCAAGAACGAGCGGGAGTCGGGGAACATGCTGAACGCCGCGATCGACGTTCCTGTGTTGGTCGGCGACACGCAGGATCTCGCGCGACGGGTTCGTCCCGTGGCCGGCGCCCCCCTCACGTTCGAGACCGTCGGACTCGGTCGCCCGCATGACGTGCGGCTTACCCCATTCTTCCGTCTCGCGCACGAGCGATACGCGCTCTACTGGAACGTACGGGCCACATGATGCGTCCGATCGTGCGCCGCGCGGTCACCGCGTGCTGCCTCGGGGTTGCCGCGTGGACGCCGCTCGCCGGGCAGGGCGGGCAACCGCGGACGACCTGGATGGCCGACAACGGCAACGGCACGTACTCGAATCCACTCTTCTACGACGAGTTCTCCGATCCGGACCTCATTCGTGTTGGCGACGACTACTATCTCGCCGGCACGACGATGCACGCGATGCCCGGCCTGCCGGTGCTGCACTCGCGCGACCTCGTCAACTGGGAGCTACTGAGCTACGCGCTCGACCGACTCGACCTGGGCCCGGCGTATCGCCTCGAGGGCGGCGAGATCTACGGGCAAGGCATCTGGGCGCCAAGCTTCCGCTATCACGCCGGCACCTTTCACATCTTCGCCAACGTCAACGGGCAGACGACGCAGCACTTCACGGCCACGGACCCGCGCGGGCCGTGGACGCGCACGCCGATGAAGCGATCGTTTCACGATCTTTCAGTGCTGTTCGACGACGACGGCAAGACGTATGTCGTCTGGGGATACCAGGACATGCATTTCGCGCAGCTCGATAGCGCGTTGGCCGACATCGTCCCGGGCACGGAGCGCGTGCTTTTCGCGAAGGACGCCGGCATGGGCGAGGGCGCGCACTTCTACAAGATCGACGGCAGGTATTACATCACGAGCGCGTGGTACGCGGGCCGCATGCGACTCGCCGCTGCGCGCGCCTCGCACCCTGGCGGCCCGTACGAGGTGAACCGCGAGATCAGCGCCGACGAGACGTTCGGCCTGCGTGAAGGCCATCGCGTTCGCGGGAACGGCACCGGACCGGAGATCGTTGTCACGCCGCCCAATCCTGCCGGCCGCGGCCACATGTCGATGCACCAGGGCGGCATCGTCCGCACGCCGGCGGGCGAGTGGTGGGGCTTCTCGATGATGGACGCGAACTCCGTGGGCCGGCTCACGGCGCTCTCGCCGGTCACGTGGAAAGGCGGCTGGCCGTACTTCGGCTTGCCCGGCAATCTGGGGCGCACGCCTCGCGTCTGGGTGAAGCCCAAGACGGGCGTCGCGAGCGCGCCGCACGCGCCGTACGTGCGAAGCGACGACTTCTCCGGGCCGCGCCTGGCGAACGTGTGGCAGTGGAATCACGTGCCCGATGACACGCGCTGGTCGCTCGCCGAGCGGGCGGGCTACATGCGGCTGCATTCGCTGCCCGCGCACGACTTCTGGACGGCGCGCAACACACTCACGCAGCGCGCGGTCGGCCCGCGATCGTCCGCGACGACGGTGCTCGACGCGGCCGGGATGCGCGAGCACGACGTCGCCGGTCTCGCGCTGCTCGATCGTCCATACGCGTGGATCGGCGTGCGTCGCACGGCGGCAGGCCTGGGGCTCGAGCAGTACGATCAGACCGTCGATTCCACGGCGGCCATGCAGGTGGCCGCATCGCGCGTTTGGCTTCGCGCCGACTGCGACTTCCTCACGGAGACCGCTCGCTTCAGCTACAGTACCGACGGCACGACCTGGACGCCCTTCGGCCGGCCGTTCGTGATGGCGTTTCAGTTGAAGACGTTCCAGGGCGTGCGGTTCGCGCTCTTTCATTACAACGTGGGCGGCAGCGCCGGGGGTGTGGCGGACTTCGATCTGATGCGTGTGGACGAGCCACAGCCACGAGGGCTCACGCGGCCGATTCCCTTCGGCCGTTCGATCACGCTGCGCGCGGCCGGCCGCGACACGCGGTTCGCGCTCGACCGCCAGGAGCGCTTCACCGTCGAGGATCGCGGGCGCGGCCGAGTCGCGCTGCGCGCCGGAGCGCGGTACCTGGCCATCACGCCGCTCACGGACAGCACGAGCGTGGTTGCGCTGCGCTCCGGGCCGCCGGGCGACGGCGCAACCTTTCAATGGATGGAGTCGCTCTACGGCGACCTATTACTCATGTCGCTGTCAACGCACCGCTATCTGCGGCTCGAGCCCGACGGACATGTGTCCGGCGACAGCCGCGGGCCCGAACCGGATCCGAACGACGGAACGGCACTCCGCTGGTTCACGGCGGCACCGCAAACGTGATGCGGCAGATGTTGTCCGCGAGACTCCGAAGCCGAGCATTGGAGCTTGTTCGCGAGCGCATGCGATTGCATGCGCTCGCGTTCAATGCGGCGATCGAATGGCGCGACGAGTTACTCGTGTTTCGCGAGTGCCAGGGCGCCGATCTCACGTCCGACGCGCAATCCGGTGGAGACGTCATAGGGGTAGTGCACGCCTGACAGCACCGTCGTGAAGCCTTCCTCGTCGCCCATTGCCATGAGAGCGCTCTTGTCCTCAGGAAAGAGCCCGCCAAGCACCGCGGATCCGGCTCCGCCGGCGCAGGCGTGTCCCGACGGATTGGCGGGATGATGCGGACGACCACGTGGCGTCGTGATGAGCGAATCAGCCTGCCACGGCCGCAGACGCCAGAAGGTGTACTTGCGATCCCAGCACGCGATGTGAGCATCCATCATCGCCATGTTCAGAAGCGCGAAGGTTCGCGCGGCGCGACGCTCCTCGAGACCATCGCGCTGAATCAACTCGGCGCCGATCGTGTTCCAGCGGCCCGGAGGCATTGGCGTGTTGTTGCCGTCGAGCCACTTGTCGACAATCGCGAGTTGCGCGGCCGAGCGCGTATCGGAGATGTGCCGAACCTCGGCAAGCGCTGCGCGGAATGCCGGGGAGTTGAACGGCGGCGGTGGGTCGGACCGAAAGTGCTTTACGTCGGCAAAAAGCCAGGGTCGCACATTGCCGAAGCACGGGAGCAGCGGCTGTGGATTGGGCGGCACTGCATCGTCGAACCAGAATCCGGCACTGCCAGGTCCTGGCGGTGTTGCCGGACAGTCTGCTGCCGAGGTGCCGTCCGTTGCGGCGCGCGCGAGCACACTCTGCGCGACGGTCCTGCCGATCGCCTCGCCGGCTGCGAAGTCCGATCCGCCTTCATTCGGTGCGCCTTCCATTTCGTCGCGTCGCAGTTGCGCATCGATGAGATCAGTACTTGCTGCGTCCGAGAAGAGCGAGCGCAACACTGCCCATGACGCTCCCACAACTGCGCCGCGCGTTGAGGGGTGTGACACGTCGCGAAGGTGCCGCGCTGCATCCGTTGTCGCGTTGAGCTGGGCGACGCTCACCAGTGCGTACACGCGAGAAGCGAGGGGACTGTTGGTGTTGTGCGATGCAACGAGCCCGAGCGCTGTCTTGTTCCACTGGACGCTGGCCGTTCCGTTCGTCGAACGGGTTTCTGCTGAACTGCGAGACGAAACGAGTTGGGGCTGTGTCACCGGCGCGCCGGTGGATGGCTCGGTGCATCCAGCCAGCACCGCTGTGGCCACTGTGAGCACACCCCTGAATGTCATTGACGATCTGTTCAGCAAACTCGAGCGCGTTGTCGCGAATACTGTCCTGTCCATGTGCGCGTTCCCCCGGAGTTGATGTCGGCGGCAACAGCGGCGTCGCTGCACCCGGCGATCATTCGAGACCGTTGATGCTCATGGCTTATTCCCCGCATCATCGGTCTCATCCGGAACAAATGCGTCACGCCGTGTCATGTCCGATTCCATCCGATGCCGGGAAGCCAGACTGAAGTGAAGGGCTGGGCCGTGCGCGCCGCTTCGGTCAGCGGCCACAAGAATGCGTGGAGACGATCGGTGACGGTCGCAAGGTCTGAAGGCGCGTCCGAAAGGCTGTTGCGATTCAGGAACGCGCGCCACTGCACTCGCCTTGCCCACATCCCTCTTCACGATCCGGTCCGCGAGGATCGGTTTCGCGGCGGTCGCCTTGCTCTATGAGGATCGGCCCCAACTGCGGTGATGTGGCGCACACATCGGATTGGCTTGCCCTCATTCCGCGCAATCGACATAATGCAAAGCTCGACCATTCCAGCGCCTGTCGCCCCCTCACCACACGAGAACATGTGATGCGCCAATTCCTTTTGGTTCCCGCGATCCTGGCGTTCGCTTCCATCGCGCGCGCGCAGGATCCAGGCATCGCCGTCAAGGCGTCCGATCAGAAGCACGCAGGTACTGAAAAAATGCACATGCTGTCGCACGTGGTGAGCCACCCGGGCGCCTGGAAAGCTGCTGATATCGAAATCGAGCAGGACCGCAATCGTCCATATGTGTACGTGAGCGGATTCGTCAATTTCGACGCGCAGATTTACGACATCAGCAATACCGCCGCACCCAAAAAGATTTTCGATTGGACCATTGAAAATCCTGAGCTCCACCAGGGCATCGGTGCGATGGACGGCAAGTATTTCAAGATTGGCACCAAGTACTACTACGCGCAGTCGTATCAATTCATGCAGGGAAGTCCGGACGCCGATCTGGGTGCGGTGATCTTCGATGTGACGGGGCTTCCCGATCCTGCCAAGGTGAAAGTGGTCGCGCGCATTCGTTATCCTGCTTCGCCGGGCGGTTTTCATAATACGTTTGCCTACAAGCATTCCGATGGCAGCGTGTTGTACTTCGCCACCATCAATCAGTCCAAAGCGCTCATCTACGATCTCAGCAAGGTGGTGGGCGGCGCGCCCGAGAGTACATGGCTCATTGGCGACGTGCCGAATCCCACGCCATTCAAGCAAATCGGCGGCGGCGGTTATCACGATTTCTATGTTGGATACGATCCCGCCACGAAGCAGGACAAGTTTTACGGCGCGGGATTGGGCGGCTATTCCGTGTGGGACGTCACGCATCCCGCCGCGGTGAAGCAACTGTTTACCATCACCAGCCTTGGTATGGACATCGCGCATACGTTCACGCCGTCGCCCGACGGACGCTACGCGGTGACGGAAACGGAATATCAGTACACGCCACTCCGGGTGTGGGATTTGGCGGAGGGGCAGAGTGGCAAGACGCAGAACATCGATCAACCCATCAGCGCGTGGACGGCCGATTGGCGCGATCTCTCACATAACCATGAAGT
>JBDUCM010000005.1:0-72807 GCA_040003455.1 bacterium | reverse complement strand
AACCAATGTCGATACAACAGGTCATACGAATGCCGCCTCACGCGAGTGAGGCGGCATTCGTACTCGCGGACTCACCGCCGACCCGCGCAACTTGGCGGTGTCGTGTCGCCATTCTCAGATAGACCGCAGCGCCGCTCGCGTTCAGGGCCCGCTTGCCTTTTCTGCCCTCGACAGGCACTGCGTATGCGGTCGGGTTCAAATAGAACGGTCGCGTCAACCGCATGTTGCCGCAATATGTCCAGAAGCTTACACAGCACGCGCGAGTTGCGCCCGCTTCACAGCCCAGGTAACATTTCGCGACCCTTGGCGAGGCACGTCCACTCGTTGTGCTCGCAGGGCCACGATATCGGCGCTGAAGGACGACATCGTGTCCAGTCACTTCCTTCAATGCCGGAGGAGTTGGTCCAATGCGTCTCGCCACTTTTACTGTAGCGGCACTTACACTCGTCGTTGTCGCTGCCTGTAGCGACACCGCCTCGAACCCGACTGGTCTGGAGCCCGCCGCCGCGTCGTTTGCAAAGGCGAGCAAGATCACGTTGTGCCATGCCGCGGGCCGCGCGGGCACCACGCACTACATCACGCTCAACATTTCCGCCAACGCGGCGTCCGCCCACCTGGACGCCCACGGAACCCCGCAGGCAGGCCACGAACTGGACTACCTCGGCGCCTGCACCACGCCGGAAGGAACACTGCGCGTATGTCTCGACAACTTCACGTCGCAGGGCGTCACGGTCGGCAACGTTGACTTCTCTGGCGACGTTGGCGCATTCAGCATGAGCATTCCGGATCGCCCGTACGGCCCCGGCGAAGGACCGAGCTGCCAGGATTTCTCCGTGTCCGTCGGCCAGTACTCCATCACGCACACGGGGCCCGCCATTCTCCAGGCAGGCTTCAACCACATCGTATGGGTGCAGGGTGTGAGTGCGATGGACCTCGCAACGGCCGCGTCAGTGGCGTTCACCACCGATGTCGCGATTCCGGCGGCCGAGGGTGCGCCGGTAACCGCGACGACCGGTGTGGTCGCGGGGAAGACCACTGTACTGACGTTCACCGATAGTCGCTGAGGCTCAATGCCGTAGGCGTGGGGATCGAGGGGCGGCTGATGCCGCCCCTCGATGCTTTTTCAGCCTCGCATCGCTACTCCGACGCTTCCTCTCCCTCGTCGCCGCGCTTCACGATATCGCCCTTCGTGAAGAGGATGCCCTTCAACGTCTCCCGCCACTTCGGGGTCCGCCGCAGCAGGAACTCGAGATCCATGCCGAAGTGCTTCATCTCCTCGTGCTGCGCATTCTGCATGATCGCCTTGGCTTGCTTGTCCTTCTCCAGCGAAATGCGCTGCTCATACCATCCGATCGCCTCGGCCTCCTCGGTCAACGACGTGATCATGCGCGCAAAGGTGCGTGTGCGCGCGGAGAGTTCGTTTGCGGGTTCGTGGTACTGTTCGAAGCCCATGAGAGGTGTCGGTGAAGGTGAGGCGCAGATGCAGCCGAGCCGAGAGCAATTGTCAGCGAGTGCCCGTTCCGTCCAGAGAAAGTAAATGGCGGGAACGACGACCGGCGTCAACACCGCGCTGGTCACCATTTCCTCGCTACCGGCGCCGCGATCCGCTCGAGGACGCCCGCGCCTACATCGACCCCATATCGATGTCCGGCTACTTCATGGCTGCCGCAATGAATGCATACGCGTCTGCCAAGTCTGCGCCGATCTGGCGGCGCGTACTGCCGGGTCCGTGTCCCGCATCACCCTGGACATACAACAAAACCGGCCGGCCGCTGATTGTCGCGGCCTGAAGATGCGCGGCAAGCTTGGCCGATTGCCACGGTGCCACTCTGGAATCGTTTGCGCCAGCAGTGAACAGGACGGCCGGGTAATTCGTTGCCCGCACAATGTGTTGAGTCGCGTCCATGGCAAGGAGATTGGCGAACCCAGCCGAATCAGCAACGGACCCGAACTCCGGTACGTTCGCCGGGCCCGCTTGCATGGCCTCGAGTCGCAGCGTGTTCATCACCGCCGAGTGAAACACCGCCGCTGCCAGGAGATCCGGCCGTTCAGTGATCACCCGTCCCAACACAATTCCGCCTGCGCTTCTCGTCTCGCCAGCCAGGTGCCGTGCGTCCGCGTACCCATTTCGAGTGAGATGCTCCGCAACCGCAATGAAATCGGTCCACGAATTGTGCTTCGTGGCTCCCTTCCCCGCCTCGTGCCATGCCGCGCCGTTTTCACCTCCACCGCGCACGTGAGCAATCGCGAATATCCCGCCGCGCTCGATCCAGGCCAATCGCGCAGGGTCGTAGTTGGGGCTGAGCGTCGTGCCGTACGAACCGTACACTTCGATGATGGCTGGATGCGCCCCATTCTTGACGAAGTGGCGCGCATGAATGATCGACACCGGGATCGCCGAGCCGTCGCTGGCCTCCGCGTGAGTCTCTTCGGCCACCACGCCGGAATAATCCAGCGCATTCGACCGCATGAGACGCGTATCGACGACGTGATTCCTGGTCGGATCGAAGCCGAAGACGCGCGGCGATTCAGTCCACGATTCCATGACGAACACAACACCGTCGGTGCCGGTATTGGCCGACGTCACGTACACGCTGCCCGTGAATGGCAGCGTCACGCGCGTCGCATTCCCTGTGGCAAATGGAATGCGGAACAGCGCACCAGTTCCACCATCGGCCGCCTGTACGTACACACCGTCCTTCGCCGACCAGATACCGTGCAGCTGCGTGGTCGCCGAGCCAAGAATCGTTGTGGATGTCGCCGTGCTTGATTCCGAGACGCTCGCCTTGAGCAAACGCGAAAGCGAGCGCTCGTGCTGGCTCAGGAGAAAGAGGTCATCGCCATGAACGGCGTAGTCCACAACGTCATCCGACGCAGCGACGAGCTGCCGCCATGGTGCATCGGGCGCGCGCAATGCGGTCAACGCCACTGTGTAAAGGGCGATCTCCCTCGCCGTGCCATGAGTGACGCTGACGAACGCGCGTGCATCACCGGGAATGATCCGAATGTGTGCGACGTCATCCGGTCGCATCAGGAGCCGCGACGACAGTCCGGCCCCAATCACCTTGAGGTCGGTCGCCACGTCGGTGCGCAACACGTGCCGGTAGTTGGAGATGTTCTGAAGGCGCTGCGCGTCGGGCGCATTCTTGCCGACGTCCGGCAATTGCGCGTAGTAGAATGCCGAGCCGTCCGACTCCCAGGCTACTTCACCGAAGTTGGCGCGCGGGATGCGATCGGTCAGCGTGAGGCCGGTTGCCGTCGCGACCACCCGTATTTCTGAATTCTCTGATCCGCCAAGCGAACTTCCGTAGGCGATCCATGCGCCGTCGGCCGACGGTACGACAAAATCGATGGAGCGATGCGCGCCGGCAACGGCGTCTTTGGCTGGGTTCACAAGCGTCCGTTCGTTGCCTGACGGCCCCAGACGCGCGCAGAGTACCGGTACCGGGTCGCTCGGTGTTTGCCTCAAATAGATCAGCCACGAACCCGCCCGCTGAACGTCATAGATTCCCGTCGTGGGTCCCGTTGTGGCCCGCACGCGTGCGAGGAAGGCACTTCGCATGGGGAGGGAATCGAGCCAGGTGCGCGCATGCGCGGACTGGCGAGCAACCCACTCGGTCGTTTCTGCGCTCTTGAGATCCTCCATCCAGCGATAGGGATCCTGCACCGTCACGCCGTGGACCATCTCGCGAAACGGGTGGACCGGGGCGACGGGGACGCCAGGCGTGGCGACGGGCCCGTTTCTGGGGCTTTGACCACCGGCGGCAAATGCCACGCACAGCACCACGGGCAGCGTCTTCGCAATGATCGTCAGTCGTGACAAGGCGTCCATGATTGAAGGCAGCAACTCAAAGGTCGCCAGGTGAAGGGACGGCCATTGAATATGCCTAGTGAAACCCTTCACGAAATGGCAAGGCGCTGCACCGCAATTTGCCGCTACCAGATCCGCACTCGCTCAGCGGGCGGCAGGTACAGCCGTTGGCCGGGTAGCACGTCGAACGCATCGTACCAGGCGTCGAGGTTGCGAACCGTCGCTACGCGGGAATCCTCCGGGCCGTGGTCGTTCGTTGCGACCTGCGTCCGTATCGCTCCATCAGTGATCTTCCGGCGAAAGGTCTGCGCGAAGGCGATGAAGAATTCACGATCACACTGTCGCACGTATTCCTTGTCCGTTGCTCGGCTACCCAAGGTGTGGCGGTAGGCGTCGAAGGCCGCAGCGAGGCCGCCCAGGTCGGCGATGTTCTCGGTCAGGGTCAGCTTTCCGTTGACCGCTAGCCCGGGAAGCGGTTGGTACGCGCCGAATTGGCTGACCAACGGGGCACCCAATGCCTCGAACCGCTTTGTCTCGTCAGGGTTCCACCAGTGCCGCAGCCGCCCCTCGGTGTCGTAGTCGGCGCCGAGCACGTCGATATAATGCGTGACGTCGTGGCCGATGAGGGCGCCCACGGCGCCATAGGCTGCGGCGTTCGACGCCGTCCGGTCGTACTTGGGGGGCTCCAGCAAGGCGGCCGTTACCTCATATGCATTTTGCTGAAACACGAGGACCCCGCCAACCGACTGCGGCGCGTTGTACCAGCGGGTCAAGTCCACGGGTTTGCCGAGCTGGGCCAGCGCGCGGCGGTAATTCCGATCCGCCACGCGCTGAAGATTGCCCACGGCATCCGTAGGATCCACCGTGAGGTCGGAATAATCCTCCCACTGGTCCGGATATCCGATTCCCACGTACAACGTCTTCAACTTGGTCAATGCCAGCGTTTTCGTGGCGGGTGACATCCATGTCGTTGCTTCGACCCGCTTGGTGAAGGCGCGCACGACGTTGGCGACGATGACGTTCACGCGGGCCTTTTGCTCGGCCGGAAAATAGCGTTCGCTGTAGAGTCGTCCGAGTGCGCCGCTCATCGCCGCGTCAGTCGCTGCGACGGCGCGTTCCGAACGGGGCGCGAGTCGTGATTGGGCTCCCGTCGCCATGACTCGAAGGGGCAACGCCTTCTCGCCGAATGCCCTCGGCAAGACGTCGACGTAATCAAGGATGGCGTGCAGGCGCAGGTAATCCTTCCACGCCGAAAGCGGCTGCGACGCGACCAGGGCCGCGGCTCCCGTGACGGCCATGGGCTGCCATGCGACGAACTCCTGCTGTTTGGCCAATCCCGCCGCCGAAAAGAAGGCGGTCCAGTCCATGCCGGGCGCCCGCTTTGCGAAGTCGGCTCGCGTCCACACGCTGTCCGCGTTGTGATCGGCGGCCGATGCTTCTTGGGTTGCCTGGCTCCGCGCAAGAGCGGTTTCCAGCGTCATCACTGCCGTCCCACGTTCCTCCGCGCGATCGAAGCCGGCAAGCGCCAACAGGCCACAGATGTACTCCTGGTACCTCGCCCGGAGCGCTTGGGCACTTGTGTCGGAGGCGACGTAGTCCTTGCGGTCGGGCAAACCCAGGCCGCCCTGGACGAGGAAGGCGACATTGGTCTTCTCTCCATGGATACTCTGTCCTACTGACAAGCCAAGCAGATGCGATGATTTGACGATGCCGACTCCGAGTGGATCGACGTCGGCCCGCATCCCGCTCCCCAGTTGCCGAGCGAGGGAAGCCCTGTCCGAAACGCCATCGATGCGCTTGAGCAAAGGCTTGAGCGACGCGAGACCCTTCGCTTCTATCGCCGCCTCGTTCTGATAGGCGGAGCGGAAATCCGCGACTTTGCGCGCCAACGTCCCTGTTGGTTCGGCACGAGCATCGTCGAGCAGCTTCAGGACACGCTGCCGCGCCAGTTCCTCGAGCTCGTTGCGTACCCCCCAGCGCTCTTTCCCAGCCGGTATCTCGGTGGCCTTGAGCCAGGCGCCGTTGGCATACGCGAAGAAGTCGTCGCCCGGTTTGATGTGCGCGTCCACCGAACTCTCGAGCCGAGAGGGTCTGTGGTCGTCAGGGGCCTGCCCGCGGGCCGCGCACACAGGCCACGTGGAAAGCGACAAGGCAAGCACTGTTTGTACCAGGGCCGAGCCAGATGCTCTCAGACGAATGGTGCCCATGAATGCGTCGTTGAACATGGCCGTAACCTCTCACTGAATGGTGTGTTGGCCGCGAATGCCTATGTGGCCGACTGAAGACGCGGCAAACTACGGGAAACCGAGTTTTCTGTCGCCGCGGCAGGCGACGAGTTTGAATCAGTTTCGGACAAGGCCGTAGGTCATCGGGGCGGCCGACTGCAAGGGCCCTGACAGCGCACCGTAAGGTCGATTCCCAAGACTCACATGGCGAACTCGGCCCAAGGGCGCTCCCACGTATTACGATTCAGCCCGAGCGTCGTCGAATGATGGACTGTCCTGTTCGCCGACGCTCGTTCGAGGAGTGATGCGAAGCCGATTCCTGTCCCTGCGGGTGTTCCCGGAGCTGCAAACAGGCACGTCGCCGATCAAGGCCGCGCCCGTACGTGCACTGGCACGCGGCGCAGTGCTCGCCAGCGCTCAGGCACCGCACGTGGTAGTTACGCGGACGGGCGGACGGTTACCCAACGTCAGCGTATCCGGCTGGCCTGCGGCACTCATCATCATCGGCTTCTTTGGGGCCATCATCGGCTTTGCATTGCGCTTCATGCAGCTGCGCCGACGCGCCCACCGGCTCTCGACCGACAGTGCAATGCAATACCGCGCCCTGTTCGAACGAAACCCATGCCCGATGTTCGTCTACGACATGCGGACGCTTGAATTCCTCCAGGTCAATCACGCGGCGCTCGCCCTGTTCGGATACACCCAATCCGAGTTCATGACGCTGAGCGTCGCGGATCTCTTTCCCCAGGACCTCAAGGACGAAGTATCACGCCAGGTAGCCGCACTGGACCCGAACGCGCCCGACGACATCACGGCACGCATGCGTCGCCGCGACGGAACCGCGATGGAGGTGGACGTGCGCGGCCGCCCGGCCGAGGTAGCCGGACACATTGCGCGCCTCGTGATCGTCCTCGACATCACCGAGCGGAAGATGCTGGAAGCGCAACTCCGGCAGTCGCAGAAGATGGAGGCCGTTGGCCGGCTCGCGGGCGGCATCGCGCACGACTTCAACAATATCCTCACCGTCATCGGCTCATACGCCGGCATGTTGGCTGACGACCACAGGGACGATGCCGATAGTGACGCCATCAGGGAGATTGGCACCGCGGCCCGACGTGCTGCCGCGCTGACCGGACAACTACTCTCCTTCAGCCGCAAGCAGATCGTCCAGCTGCTTCCTACCGACATGAACCGCGTCGTGGCGGATATCGAGCCGATGCTTCGCCGCGTTATCGCCGAGAACATCCGCCTTTCCACATCACTGGAAAAAGGTCTGGGCTCTGTGCTCGCGGATGCCGGACAATTGGAGCAGGTGATCATGAATCTCGTGGTCAACGCCTCGGACGCCATGCCAGGGGGCGGGTCACTGATTGTGGAAACTGCGAACGTGGATCTCGATGCCGAGTACGTTCGCAGCCATCCCGAAGTGGCGCCGGGCGCGTACGTCATGCTGGCCGCCAGCGACACGGGCGTTGGAATGGACGCGGACACCCTCAATCGCATCTTCGAGCCATTCTTCACCACCAAGGAGCCGGGGAAGGGAACGGGGATCGGGCTCGCGACGACATACGCTATCGTCCGCCAGTTCGGCGGGCACGTCTGGGTGTACAGCGAGCTCGGAAGTGGTACCACGTTCAAGATCTATCTGCCCCGCGACGCGACACCGCTTCCGGAACGTGCGGCCGCCGGACAAAGCGGTCCAGGTTCGACGCGGAGCGGAACTGTGCTGCTCGTGGAGGACGACGCGGCGGTACGTCGCGGCGTTCGCGGGATGCTTGCCCGCCATGGCTATATCGTGCTCGAGGCGTCAGATGGTGAGAGCGGGCTGGCCATCGCCGCCAGCCACGGAACAGCCATCAACGTGGTGGTTACGGACTTGATGATGCCTGGGATGAACGGCCGCGAGTTCGCGACAGCACTCACGCTGACACACCCTGCCTTGCGGGTGGTCTTCACTTCGGGCTACACCGACGATGAAGTCATCAGGCGTGGCCTGGTGGAACAGGGTCGCACCTTTCTTCAGAAGCCGTTCACGGCAGAGCAGCTCGTGAAGGCGATCGATGCATTGACCTCCGACGAAAAGCGCGCCGGATCATGAGATCCGGCGCGCTTCGTGTCGAGGTCGCGGAGTGACTTACGGCACGATGATGTTTGCGATCAGGCTGCTGATCGTATCCACACCGGCACCCGGATCACGGCCGTCGGTCGCCTTGCGCAGGTACGAACTGCTGGAGGCAAGGTGGAAGTCGTATCCCGCCAGGCTCACGAAGCCGATCGCTGCCGGGCTCGTCGGAAAGTAGTTACCCGTCGGATAGCCGGTGACGCTGGGTATCGACATGACGTTGGCCAGGTAGTGGCCATTGGACGTGAACGTGGCCATTGTCGTGGAACCGGCAGCGGCACCACTACCCTTCACGCCGTACAACCCGCCGCCCATCACATTGTCGCGGATGGACATCCGCGCCGATATGCCAGCGGAGAAGAAGACCGCGGCATTGTTCGGCGTCATCACCGTGTTGTGGGCGAAGGTCACGTCAGCGGGGTCCCCGTTCACGAGCAGGCCATAACCGGTGCCGTTGAACGTCGCCGAGGAATTGATGTCCTGGAAGACGTTGTCCACGATGGTCAGGCGACGCGCATGGATATCAGGATACGCATTGTCGGGCGAGCCGGACACCACCACTGCACCGCCCACGTTGCGCACCAGGTTGTAGCGGAAGGTCACGTCCTGCGTCACGCACCATGGGCACGCGCCCATGCTCGACGACTTGAGCGAGATGGCCGTACCGGCCTGCCCGTCCTGCCAGTTATTCTCGAACAGGTTGCCCTCGATCAACACGCGCTGGGAGTTCTTCGACTCGTAGAGGTTCTTCACCAGCCACTTGCCCTTCCACGACGCCGGCTTGAAGAAGTGATTGTGACGGATTTCGATGTCGCTGGGAACCAGATTCGCGATACCGGGGTCGCCGCCACCGAACATGATGTTCTCGCTGGACCCTTCCAGATAGTTGTTCGTGATCTTGAACGGCCCGGGTCCGTTCCAGCCCATGATCGCCTGTGCATCCGATCCGTTGACCACATCGTGGCAATCGCTGATGTACGAGTCGATGACCGCGCTGTACGCCGAGTTGAGCGCGACGCCTCGGCGCGTGGAGGCCGTTGGCGTGCCGTGCACGTACGAGCGGTCGAGTACCAGGTCGTGAGGCACGGACGCAAGCGTGATCTGGCCATTGCCGCCGTCCTCACCGAAGCGAACCAACCCGGTGTTGCTGGTGCTGGTTGATGCGAGCGAGACTTCCATTCCGATAATGCGGTAGTGATGAGCACCGGGCGCCGTTGCGATGGCACCAAGGGCAGTCGGGCTGAGCAGCTTGGGTAGCTTGACTGCCGCCGCGATGGTCGGCGTCATGCGTGCGCCCTCCGCCGGGAAGCCGGCGAGGTTGGCGGGCCGGATGGTGATCCAGTTGGTGCTCGTCGTGTTCTTGTTCGGCAGCGTGAAATTGCCAACAAACGTCGCACCGTTGGCGAGGGCAATCACGTCACCCGGCTTGGCGGCGTTGATCGCGGTTTGCAGGTTGCCGCCCGCGGCCACGTTGATCACGACGCCGCCGGAGGCAGGTGCCGCAGGTGCCGTGGTGTTCAAGTAGACGGCAGGAAGCGCCGCGAGCGTCTCGGCGTACGGCCCGCTCGCGGGCACAAACGAGGTCACGGCGACGGCGGTTCCGCCCGTTGCCGTGCCAGCGTTGGCAGTGATCGTCGTACTGCCGGCCGTCAGCGAGGTGACCAGGCCGGAGGCAGAAACGGTCGCAATGCTCATGTTGGTGCTCGTCCAGACGATCGCCTGACCCGAGAGCACGTTCCCGAGCGAATCGCGAACGATTGCAGACGCCTGCGTCGTGGCGCCGGCCGAGAGGCTCGCGGAAACGACGCTCACGCCAATGGTCTTGGGCGTCGGAGGTTGTGCGGCGACCACAGTCACCGTCGTGGACCCCGTGATGCCCCCAGCGACTGCATCTATGATAGCGCTACCAGCGCTCAGGCCGGTCACCACACCCGCAGTCGACACGACGGCAACGCTTGGCGCGCGGCTTGACCATGCGATGACGGTTCCGCTGAGCGCGACGCCGGTACTGTCATATGGCTGCGCCGCTGCCTGCACAGTCGCGCCGACGGACATGGACGCCGGGGCGGTGACCGTTACCGTCTTGACCGGAACGGGAAGCACCGTGACGGCGACGGAGTCTGCCTGCGCGGCAGCGCTGGCAGCGATGATGACCGTGCCGACTTTGCGGGCACTGACGACGCCAGTGGAATCGATGGATGCAATCGTCGTGTCGCGGCTCGTCCAGGCGATTGGCTTGATCCAGACGCCGCCGAGGTAGTTGTATAACGTGGCTGTTAGTTTCGTCGTCGCACCGACGCTCACGCTTGCCGGGGCATGCGGAGCAATGACGAGTGCTGCGAGATTCGTGGTGGACTTGGCGCTCGACGTCTGGTCAGCGGTCAGTGGCCGAATACCGGAAGGAGCATCGCCGCCGCAGCTGGCGAGGAGAACGAGCCCGGTCAACTGGGCTCCGAACAGAAATGATCTGCGCATGGAGAAAAACCTCACTACTGAATGTTCGGCCATGTGAGCGGCCGCTATGGTTGGCATTGTCGTCGTCGACTGCGCGATGCGGGCTGACCAGACTCGTGACGGTGCTGGGGCGGTGCGATCGCGCTGAGCTGCCGGAGGGAACTGCGTGTGAAACAGAGCGTGTAAAAAACGCCTTCGCTTCACAGGTCTAAGCTTCGACGCAGCGACAAGGAAGTGAAAACACTCGTCGTCACGCGAAGAATTCCAACTATCACATTCAGTCGGTTGAGAACGCCTATTTGCGAGATTTCTTCGAGACGCCCGCGATTAGCGGTGCAAGGACATGATGCGGGACGCATCGAGAACGCGACGCACTGCGGCGCGACGACGAATCGTCGTCGCGCGAGCGAGTGAAGGATTGTCGTGACGTGATGTCGCGCATGTCATCATTCTTAGCATGCATCAAGACAGTGCGAAGAGATGACTCGCCGAGGGTGACACGTATGTCATGCTCGAGGCGCAAAGCACGCGACGCGAGGATGAACGCGCTGTCACGTACGATGCGACGCATACGAAAAAAAGCGCGCCGGATCGAGTGATCCGGCGCGCTTCGTATCTGCTCCTGCCGTCGTTGCTGCTAGGGCACGATGATGTTGACGATGGCATTCACGATCGTATCCACCGCGGCGCCGGGATCTCGTCCGTCCGTCGCCTTGCCCGCGTATGCACTACTCGATAGCAGGTGAAAGTCCTTGGCGATCAGGTTCAGGAAACCAATGGCCGACAGGCTCGTTGGGAACCAGTTGCCCGCGGGATAGCCGATCACGATGGGCATCGACATGACGTTCGCGAGATAGTGGCCATTGGACGTGAAGGCGTTCATCGTGGCGGTGCCCGCGCCGACGCCGCTCCCCTTCACGCCATACGTACCACCACCCATCACATTGTCGCGGATGGACATTCTGGGTGAGACGCCGGCCGAGAAGAAGACGGCGGCATTGGTCGGCGTCATCACCGTGTTGTGGGCGAAGGTCACGTCAGCGGGATCACCATTCACGAGCAGACCGTAGCCGCTGCCGTTGAAGGTGGCGCTGGCGTTGATGTCCTGGAAAATGTTGTCCACGATGGTCAGGCGACGCGCATGGATATCAGGATACGCATTGTCGGGCGAGCCGGACACCACCACTGCACCGCCCACGTTGCGCACCAGGTTGTAGCGGAAGGTCACGTCCTGCGTCACGCACCATGGGCACGCGCCCATGCTCGACGACTTGAGCGAGATGGCGGTGCCGATCTGCCCGTCCTGCCAGTTGTTCTCGAACAGGTTGCCCTCGATCAACACGCGCTGGGAGTTCTTCGATTCGAAGAGGTTCTTCACCAACCACTTGCCCTTGTACGACGTTGGCTTGAAGAAGTGGTTGTGGCGGATCTCGATGTCGCTGGGAACGAGATTCGCAATACCGGGGTCGCCACCGCCGAACATCACGTTCTCACTGGACCCTTCCAGATAGTTGTTCGCGATCTTGAACGGCCCGGGCCCATTCCAGCCCATGATCGCCTGCGCATCCGTTCCACTGCTCGCGTCGTGGCACTCGCTGATGTAGGAATCCACGACTGCGCTATACGCGGAGTTCAAGGTGACGCCGCGGCGTACGATCCCGGTAGGCATGCCATGGACATATGAGCGATCGAGCACGAGGTCGTGCGGCACTGAGGCCAGTGTCGTCTGCCCGTTTCCACCATCCTCTCCGAACCGCACGAGGCCGATGTTGATGACGCTGCTCGATGATACCGACGCTTCAATTCCGATGATGCGGTAATGGTGCGCACCAGCGAGGGTGGCGATCGCTCCGAGCCCCGTCGGGCTGAGCACCCTGGGCAGCTTGAGAGCCGCCGCGATTGTCGGTGTCATGCGCGCACCCTCCGCCGGGAAACCGGTGAGGTTGGCGGGCCGGATGGTGATCCAGTTGGTGCTCGTCGTGTTCTTGTTCGGCAGCGTGAAGTTGCCGATGAACGTCGCGCCGTTGGCGAGGGCAATCACGTCACCCGGCTTGGCGGCGTTGATTGCGGTTTGCAGGTTGCCTCCCGCGGCCACGTTGATCACCACACCGCCGGCGGCGGGTGCGGCAGGTGCCGTGGTATTCAAATAGATGGAGGGGAGTGCCGCGAGCGTCTCCGCGTAGGGCGTACCCGCTGGCGACGACACCGTCACCACGAGGGCCGCGGTGCCACTCACGACGCCCGTCGTCGCGGTGATCGTCGCGCTGCCGGCGGCAACCGAGGTAACGAGCCCAGTCGCGGACACGGTCGCGACGCTTGTGTTGGAACTGGACCAGGCAATCGTCAGGCCCGAAAGCAGGTTGCCGAGTGAATCGCGAACAGCGGAGGATGCCTGGGTGGTGGCGCCAACCGAAAGACTCCCGGAAACGAGGGCGACGCTCACGGTCTTGGGCGCAGCCGGCAGGGGGACGGTGACGGTAACTGATGCAGATCCTGTCACACCACCGCCGATGGCATCGATAATCACCGTCCCCGCACTCACGCCCGTGATCATACCCGTACTGGAGACGGTGGCAACGGTTGGGCTGTGGCTCGTCCACGTGATGATTTGCCCTGTGATCAGCGTTCCACTCGCATCGAAGGCCTGCGCGGAGGCTTGTGTGGTCGCGCCGGCCGCCACGGAGCCACTCGCCGTGACTGTGACGGTGCTCACAGCTGCCGACACAACTGTCACCAGAACGGAGTCGATCTGCGCGGCGGCAGTGGCGACGATGATCACACTGCCGGCCTTTCGTGCGGCGATCTGGCCCGTGTTATCCACGGTCGCAATGGTCGTATCGCGGCTGGTCCAGATGATCGGTTTGATCCAGAGCCCGCCCAGGAAGTTGTACAGGGTGCCCGTGAGGGTCGTCGTGGCACCGAGGATGAGGTTCGCGGGAGCGTGTGGGGCGATCACCAACCGCGCGAGATTGGTGGTGGACTGGGAACTCGTGGTCTGATCGGCCGACATGGGCCGAAGGGAAGAAGGAACATCTTGGCCACAGCCGGAAAGGAGAAGGAGCCCAAGCAGCTGGGCCCCACACGTGAAGGATTTCCGCATCGAACAGCCTCACAACTGGATTGTCCGGCCAGGGAGTTGGCCGCTATTGGGTGGCACAGTCTTCGTCGACTAACGCGATGCGGCCGACCAGACTCGCGACGGTCATGGGGCCAGATATTCGCGCGCAGCTGCCAGGAGGGAACTACGATGTCGAGCTGCGGGGGATATATAAATTCGTAATCGAACTGCGCGTGTAAGCTCCGTCACACCTGAGAAAAAAAATCCCGAATTCGGCGAGAACACCGTCACATCACGAAATGCAACTATCACATCTAGTCAGTTGAGCACGCTATTCTCAGCCACTGGACAGAGTTCTCCGCCAAGAATCACGACACCAACTACAACCTCAGCGTGGACCACCGTACACATGAAATAGCCCCGTTTCGTCTATGTACGACGTCGTTGGTGTCACGAATTCACGCATGGACAGGCCATCCGGGGAAAACAGTCACCGTGAATACCCGCTGTCACAATGGAAAGGCTGGCCTCCGCATTGCGGAAGCCAGCCCCATTTTCAATCGTGCAGCGAAAATCTTATCCGCAAATCGCGGATGAGTCAGATGTGCTTTGCATCACACATCCGCCTGCGCGCACAGCGCCTCACAGCGCCTCACAGCGCCTCACACTGGCTGCGGCCCTTCGCCAACGGTGTTCTGCGAATCACGCGCGCGCCGCACCACGGAATCCAGCCGTGGATACAACGCGAGCGCGTCAGCCTCGCTGATGCTCTCGAGACGCGCGAGTTGCGACCTCGGCACATCGCACATCCAGTACTGCGCGATGGACCACTCGTCCTTCACCACCTGCCCCGCTTCATCGGCCGGACGAAGTCCGCGAGGGAAAGCGCCAACGGCAGCAACAGCCATTGGAGAAATCGTGGATGGATCAGGGATCACCGCATACACGATACGGCCAGGCCCTTCGCCCGCCCGTTCGTACGATCTCCGGAAATATGTCGGCCGCCGTAGTGTCTTCATTACCCTGACGTCTAGAGGTAGATGCCGGTAAGCGCTTCGTTGAATAGATGAGTTCGATGCGCGAGCGCTGCGTACGTTGCCACCGGCCTCGAGGCAATCACGGATCGCCCGGCACCGTACACGGAACCATAGAACATCCTGAAGTCGCCCGCCCGCTGCTCACGCCACTCGCAGAGCATAACGCCCACGGCTTCCATGGCGTCGGCGTCTATGTGCTGCACAGCATTGAGGTCCAGGCGAAGTGTGCGGACCTTTGCGGGAAGTGCCTCGCAGATGCCGGCAAGCGTCGTGATGTCGCCCGCACCGCGGACCACGCCAGTGAGGTACAGAGTTGCGGCGTCGCCATGCTGTTCGATCTGATGTTGAAGTCCTTCGGTCATCGTCCAACTCGATTGAAAGGGGTGACTGTACCCAAACACCCCCCGGAAACGACCACCTCACCGCCGCCTCACAGTCGCGTAACGGTCGGTTCGATTCACCGTTACGAGGCGCGACGCTCGGTGCGCGCCACGCCAGGCCTGATGAGTACCACGCCATGCCCGAGCGCGCCGGCGCTGCCACCCATCTCTCCGAGGTCACCCGCGTGATATGCCTCCTCGCCGTGCTCACTGGTGTCGAGCCCCGTCACCTCGTCGCTGATGGACGCGCTCACACCCATCACTGCGCGCAATGCCAGCAGAATGCCTGCCGTGAGGGTGCCCGAAAGCACCACCGTCACCAGCACAGCCAACGCCTGCACCCCCACCTGATGAAAACCACCACCTGAAAACAGCCCGTCCGCGCCGGCGGCGTTCACGGCCTTGGTGGCAAACACGCCAGTGAGGAGCGCTCCTACTATGCCGGCAATCCCATGACACGCGAATACGTCGAGTGTGTCATCGGCCTGCGTGCGCGCACGCAGCTGCATGGCGGCATAGCTCGCGAGGGCGGCCAGGGCACCGATCACGAGGGCAGCGCGAGCCGTCACGAAACCTGCGGCAGGGGTGATGGCCACGAGTCCAATGACCGCACCCGTCGCCGCTCCCACGGCCGTCGCTCGGCCCGTCCGTGCGATATCGATGAGAATCCACATAGCGAATCCCGCTGCCGCCGCCGCGTGCGTCGTTGCGAACGCCATGGCCGCGAGATCCGATGCGGAGAGCGCAGAGCCGGCGTTGAAGCCAAACCAGCCAAACCAGAGCAGACCGGCGCCGAACAGCGTGAAGGGGACGCTGTGCGGAACAAGTGGCGCGCGACCAAGTACCCGCCGCCGACCAAGGACGAGCGCCGCGACCAACGCAGCCGTCCCCGCACTCACGTGTACCACGGTGCCACCGGCAAAGTCGAGCGCCCCGAGTGTGCGAAGCCACCCGCCATCGCCCCACACCCAGTGCGCGAGCGGATCATACACCAGCGTGGTCCAGGCGAGACTGAAGAGCAGGTACGCCGAGAACCGCATCCGCTCGACCACGGCGCCGGAGATGAGTGAGACCGTGATGCAGGCGAACATCGCCTGGAACAACGCGAAGGCAATGTGCGGCACAGTCGCGGCATACGTCGCATTCGCCGTCGCACCGACCGTCTCGAAACCCCACCACGCCAGGCTCCCAATGACCCCATTGCCTGGTGCGAACGCCAGCGAATATCCGATGACTATCCATTGCACCGTCACGATGCCCAGTGGAGCCACCGTCATCATCATGGTGTTCAATGCGTTCTTGCCGCGAACGAGCCCTCCATAGAAGAGGGCAAGGCCTGGCACCATGAGCATCACCATCGCCGTGGACATGAGAACCCACGCCGTGTCGCCTGAGGACAGTGGCACACCCGGGGCGGCTGTCATGCCGGGCCCCAGATGCCGACATGATCGGAATGACGCGCCTGCACCTCATGGGCAGTCACCGGGGTAAGCGCGTCGACGTCACGCTCGCCAGTCCGGATCCGAACGACTCGATCGAGCTGCTGCACGAAGATCTTGCCGTCGCCCACTTCACCGGTGCGCGCCGCATCGCAGATGGCCTGGATGGTAGCCTCCACGAATGGCTCCGAAACAGCCATCTCGATCTTCACTTTATCGCGGAACTCGAGGACGAGTGCGGAGCCACGATAGTGCTCCACGATTTCCTGCTCCCCACCATGCCCGCTCACCCGGACGAGTGTCATCCCCGTGACGCCTACTTGAAACAACGCCTCCTTGACGGCGTGCAGACGTTCGGGACGGACAATACACGTGACGAGCTTCATGATCGGAACACGGGTAAGTGAGGTTCGTGCACGTCGGCAGGTTCAACTACACCGAGATTCCACCAATAGTAGCGAATTGTCAAGGAAAATGTGCTCGCAAAGCACAAATCAATGTACAGTGATGGATAATTTGCACGGCTAACGTACAAATTGGACATGTTTTGTTGCACGTTTGGCACGATCGGCGCTACAATACACTCACCGAGAGTGCGCCGGCGCCCGTCCGAGGAGATTGGGCGCAATTCCGGTTGCGCGCCACCACACATCCCGATTCAAATGACACGTTCCGCCGAGCACTCGCCTGTGGCAGCGCCCCACCCGCTCGACTTCGTCTCACTCGGCAAAATCGTGCAGATCCGCGAGCGACTCCTCTCCGCGCAGGCCGGCGGCAAGGTGGTCTTTCGTTTCGAATCGGGAGACCCGAGCTTCACCCCCCCAGCACATGTCGGCGAAGCACTCGTCGCCGCGTTGCACGCAGGCAAGACCCATTACGTCCCGAACAA
The DNA here is from genome assembly GCA_040003455.1 of bacterium. Classification (GTDB taxonomy): domain Bacteria; phylum Gemmatimonadota; class Gemmatimonadetes; order Gemmatimonadales; family Gemmatimonadaceae; genus AG11. The sequence continues at coordinate 55,392 of JBDUCM010000005.1, read as the reverse complement.
CGGCATCCCCGAACTCCGTGCGGCGCTCGCACGAAAGGTCGGCGAGAAGAACGGACTGCCCAATGTCACCAACAACGACGTGTTCGTGACGAGCGGCGCCATGCACGCACTCAACGTCACCTTCGGCGCGATGCTCACGCAGGGCGATGAGGTGATCATCCCCGACCCGATGTGGACGGAGGTGGCCGAGAACATCCGGCTGGCTGGCGGCGTGGTCGTTGGAGTACGCCTCTCCGCCGAAGAAGATTTCGCCTACCGTGCTGCCGATATCGAAGCGGCCATCACCCCCCGTACGCGGGCGATCTTCCTGAATACGCCGCATAATCCCACAGGAGCACTGCTCTCCGCGGGCGAGCTCAAGGCCATCTATGATCTCGCGGTGAAGCACAATCTCTGGATCGTATCAGACGAAGCATACGAAGACCTCGTTTTCGAGCCCTTCCAGCACGTCTCCATCGGATCACTCGCGGCGCCGGATGACACGCGCATCATCAGCATCTTCTCGTTCTCGAAGAGTCACGCCATGCCGGGTCTGCGCGTCGGATACCTTGTCACGCGCGACACGCTGCTTCAGGATCGCATTCCGAAACTGCTGCGCTGCACCGTGAACGGCGTGAACAGCCTCGCGCAATGGGCGGCGGTCGCCGCCACCACAGGAACCCAGGCGAGCAGCATTGCGATGCGCGACGAATATTGTGTGCGACGCGACATCATGCTGAATGCCCTCCGCGACATTCCGGGTGTGCGGCCCTTTGTTCCGCGCGGTACGTTCTTCATCTGGGTCGAGTTGGATCCCTCGGTCTACGACCGGCTCGAAGTCGCTGACGCAGATGCCCTATCCACGTCACTCGCAGACGACGGAATTGGCAGTGCGCCAGGCGACGCATTCGGGCCAAGCTATCCCGACGCAATTCGGTTTTCCTTCAGCTGCGACACGACCATGGTTCGCGAGGGCAGCGTGCGGCTGCGAGAGGCACTCTTGTGACGCCACCGGCAACGAACGACCCACAAGGGACCCTCCGCGTCGCGCTCGGTGAATACGACACGGGTTGGCACCAGCCAGAAGGCTCGCTGAATCGCGCCGAGGTGGTGATTGCACGCGCCGCCTCCACCGGCGCGCGCCTGGTCGTGTTGCCAGAGATGTGCACGACGGGCTTCACAATGGAACCGCAGGATTGGGCCGAACGGGCGGACGGGCCATCCTTCGAACGCCTGAGCTCTCTCGCCAAACAACACGACGTCTATCTTCTCGCCGGCATTGCCATGCGCGACGAGGCGGGGTTTCACAACGTTGCGGCGGTCTTTGATGATGAGGGCGAGCTGCTGGCGATGTACTCCAAGCAGCGCCCGTTCACCTTGGGGTCGGAACACGAACACTACATGGCCGGCTCCGCGCCACTGGTCGTGAACATCGATGGTGTTCGCGTAAGCCCGTTCATCTGCTACGATCTTCGCTTTCCGGAATTGTTTCGCGCGGCTGCCCCCGCGGCGGACCTGCTCGTTGTCATGGCCAATTGGCCCGCAGGCCGTCGTCCGCACTGGGATGCGTTGCTGCTCGCCCGCGCGATCGAGAACCTGTCGTACGTGGTCGGCGTCAATCGCACGGGCTTCGCCGACGGCATTCAGTACGACGGCGGATCGGTCGCGTATGATCCCTGGGGCGTGCCTGCTGCAATACGGATGGCGGTTGCTTCACCAAGCGTTGTGGATGTGTCACACGAACGCGTGGCGACCCTTCGCGCCAAGTATCCCTTCCTGGAAGACATCCGGCAGCCCACGCCGGCATATTCATCGCTCGCTGTCTCGTGACAGTGACGTGATCCGTCGACGCAGGGCGGTGCCCACTTGGAGGGGAGTGAGCGACACGTTCACCGCAGCGTCGGTGCCCAGCAACTTGTGCGCGCTTCGTTGTAGCGCCACGACATTGCGATAGCCAGCCGCCGTGGCCAACGTGCTGAGACTCTCCTCATCGCGCCATTGAATCGTGCTCGCGCGCAACAGGCGCCCCCACTCGATCAACTCTGACGGGGGAGGCCAGTGCGCCAAATGCATCCAGCGATTGAGCGAGCGCCGTGATCGCCCAAGCAGCGTCGCGAGATCCACCACGCTCAGTCGCAGGTGCGATTGCTCGGCGCACACCAACAACACCTCCACGCACGCCGCGGGGCGCAGGTCGCCGGCAAGCGCGGTCAATGCGGGCCGGTCTGCCCGCGTGGCCCGTGGTGTTCCGGTGAGTTGAAGCAGCGCGTCGGCGATGTCCTGCTCGGAGGTCCACGTACAAAGCATGGCCCCGGCGCGCACGGCCTCCGCGATACCGCGCGCATCCGAACCCTGCCGCACGAGCACCACCGGCAATATCTCTCGCGCGTCGCGTAGGACGCGTTCCACGAGGGGAGCGCAATCGTCGCGATGAGCGTCCATGGCAGGAAAGATCACCATGCGAGGGCGGAGGCCGGCAAGCCGCTGCATCAGGCCCACCCGCTCGTCGACCATTACGACGGATACGCCGGGTATGGCGGCGTTGGCCAGCAGGGAGCGTTCCGCCAACCCGTCGAAACACGCCGCGACGATCGTGAGCGGCCGGCGATCATTGGTCAGGGTCACCGCATGGGGAACCATGCGTTCGTCCGGGGACACGTTGAGCGTCATCAGGTCATGTCCCCTTGCCGCTGGGGGCGGAGTGACGAGGTTGCATGGTATGCAAGGCGCACTCACTTCCAGCGGCACTGTGATGGATGTCCTCGAGGCCTACCGCCTCGATCAGCGCGCGCGGGCTGATCAGGCGTTTGGCGAAGACGATGGGGCGTGGATACAACTGGCCCTCCTGTTGGCGCACGCGGCGTCGTCGTCGGGTGAAGTACGCGTCGCGCAGCTTCGCGCGGCGTCGGAACTCGGACGCAGTCTACTCGGTGACGACGTCTGGCGGCGCGGCTACCGCACAGACCCGGAACCTCCCGCTGATGTCACTTCGTTGTCGGGTAGAATCCGGTCTATTGCTGAGACGATGGAAGAAGTTGGTGCGTTGCAATTGTCCGACACCCTGCTCGAAGCATTTGTGGCCGCCGACGGAGCGGCGACGACACTCGAACGGGCCCGCGTGGAAATCGTCCGCGCGCGACTGGCCTGGAAAGCAGACCGGTTCGATGTTGCGGCCGAGCGCTATCGGCGCGCGGTCCGAACTGCGCGGCAGGAGCAGTCCGTGGAGTTGCGCGTGCGCATTCTGATCGGACGTTCCGTGATGACAAAGCACCTGGGGAACTATCCCCGCTCGCGGCTTTACGCGGGCAAGGGCGCGCGGCTCGCTGAAAGGGCAGGGTTGCGAAAGCTGGCGGCCGTGGGGTATCACTCGTTGATGGTGGGTGCCGCCGTCGCCCTCGGGCTCGAGGCCGCCATCGTGCATGGGTGGCGCGCCTACGAACTCGCCGACGGCGATACGGTCCTGGAAACCGAGGTACTCGGCAACATGGGCCAGGTCTTCCTCGATGCCGGCCACCCTGTGGTTGCGATATCGGCCTTCCGTGTTGTGATTCAACGATCTCCATCGGCAAGAATACTGCTTCCGGCACGCGGGGGGCTTGCCATCGCCGCTGCTCGCCTGGGACTGCGACACATCGTCCACGAGCAGGAGGACGCCGTGACACGAAATGCGGAGACCAGCGCGACGTCGTACGACATGGCTTACGCGTTGCTGGATCTCGCGCGCGCGCGGCAAACACTGGGTGATTCCCGGACTGCCGAAGGTCATCGTTTCCGGTCGCTCGAGATTGCCTCGCGGTTCGGCTTTCATGAATTGGTACACCACACCTCCGCATCGTTCGACGTCGCCGCACCGGTCATGCGCGAGTTGCCGAGCCGGCTCGAGGCGGTGGCCGTCGCCGTGCAGGAACTCGTCCATGCGTGAGTCACGTGCACGAGTGTCCCTGGCTTCCATTATAGCCGTTCCGGCACACACCCGTATCCGAAGGCGTGATGTCGTCCCGGGCAATGCCGGCGGGGGTGGCAGTGCGGCTCGTGACGGGTTCGGTGACAGCGGAACACGCGGCAACGCCGAGTGCGAGAACGAGTGCAATCAGGCGGAAGGACGGGCGCATCGTGGACTCCGTAAAGAAGGAGCCCATGACATATCAGGCACTGGCGGGACGCACCGTCATGGCTAAGGCCAGCAGGTCACGCCGTGGGCAAGACTGACCACTCGCGTCGCGAACTGGTCGTCGTGCTCGTCAACGGCGCCGCGGAGCGTGGCCGTATTCGCGATGCGTTCAATGGTCGTTTCGACGTGGCCTTCGTCGCGCGCGTGAAGGAGCTCGAGCAAGTGCTGCACACAGCGGAATCCACCGTCGCCGCCGTCATCGTCGAGGAAAATGATGCCGATGAGCGGTCCACCTGCGACGTGGTGCGCGCCATCAAGCACATGAATGTACCTCCCCCCCGTCATCGGCTACTGTACCGCGGGTATCCAGCACACCAACAACATTCGCGCGCTCGTGATGGCGGGAGTGAACGAGCTGTTGTTCCGCGGTATCGATGACGCGGGGGTTGCGCTCCGCGCCGTGGTCGCCTCGGCGCAACGCGCCAGCGTCGGTGACATCGTGACCACCGCGCTCAACGCGAGCATTCCCGAGGCCCTCGCGCAGTTCGTGCGCCGTGTCGCCTCACATCCGGCAGAATCGCAACGCGTGGCGCAGGTGGCGCAGGCGTTGGGATATCACCGGAAGACACTCGTGAACCATTGTGCGCTGGCGGTACTCCCACCGCCACAGGAACTCCTGGCATGGTGTCGCCTGGCCGTGGTCGGTCACCTGCTCGGCACCACGATGCTGAGTGTGGAGGCGATTTCGTCGCGACTCGACTTTCCGTCCGACACAGCGCTGAGGAATTTGATCAAGCGTTACGTCGGCATGCGGGCGACCGATGTGCGTACGAATGGCGGCCTGCGATGCGTCATGGCGGCATTGGACGAGCGCTTGAGGCGGCATCGTGATGGGACACGTCAACCGGCCGCGTCCTCGGCGTCGTGAGGTAACCACCCGTCACTGCACGAGGACCCGGCAATGCCCCTGGGTCACGCGCCTAACAGCACAGGCCCGCTCGGCATGCATGCGCCATACACCGCGAGGCATGAGCAGACGGAATGAGTCGCGGCCCGTTAGCGCGTACACCCAAGTCTCGGGGCCACTTCAGCCTGTCGAGCGTCATGCCCATTCCCCACTGCGTAACGGTCCTGCTACCGTCACAGGCCAGGTTCACCCAGTGTTTCTTAGCCCCTGGGCGATGCCACTCAACGTCGTGGCCAGTACGTCCTCGATCGTGCCGTGTTCCGCGCTCTCCACGGCCGTTGCTCGTTTACGCCGAAGCAATACGATCTGCAACAGTGAAAGTGGGTCCACGTACGGATTCCGCAGTGCAATGGCGGCCTGTAACACCGGCACATCGGAAATGAGGGTGGTGGATTCGCGAATGCGTAACAGACTCTCCACCGTACGCCGAAATTCTGCCTCGAGCGTGGAGAGCAAGGCGGTATCGCCGCCGAGCCGCTCGACATAGGCACGGGCGATGTCCAGGTCCGTCTTCGCGCAGACCATCTCCACTTTCGCGAGGAAGTCATCGAAGAAGGGCCAGCTGCGCGCCATGTGGCGCAGCTCGGTCAATCCCGTCTCAGTCGAACACGCCTCCGCCAGCGCGCTGCCCACGCCAAGCCAACCAGTGAGCATCAGTCGGATTTGCGTCCACCCGAACGCCCACGGAATGGCACGAATTCCGTCGATGCCCGCAGTCGCACCGGGCCGATACGCCGGACGCGAGCCGAATCGGGCATCAGCCAGCTCCGCAATGGGCGTCGCAGTGCGAAAGAGCGTGAACAACGCGGGCTGATCGTGCACGACCTGTCGGTACAGTACATAGGAGCGCTCCGCGAGTGAATTCACGAGCGCGCGGAAGCGATCAATCTCCGCGGCGTCGCGCCCCCTGCGCCAATCGGTAAACCCATGGAGCAACACACCTGACACCGTGACCTCGAGCGTACGCTCGGCCACGGGAAGCAGGCCAAATTGCTGCGAGATAATCTCGCCCTGCTCCGTGATCTTGATGTGGCCATTGACGGTGTTCGGTGGCAGCGCCGAGAGTGCACGGTACACCGGTGAACCGCCCCCGCGCCCAACACCACCACCGCGCCCGTGAAACAGCCGCAGCTCCACGCCGGACTCGCGGAAGACATCGGCCAATGCTTCCTGTGCGCGATACAGTGCCCACGATGCAGCGAGGAGTCCGGCATCCTTCGCTGAGTCGGAATAACCGAGCATCACCTCCTGGTGATTGCCGCGCGCGGCCAACTGCCGACGGTACACCGGATCGGCGAGTAGCGCACGCATGATCGCTGGCGCATGATCCAGGTCGTCCAGGGTCTCGAAGAGCGGCACCACATCGAGCCGTGAGGTGGGCGACTCGTCGGAGAGATCGACGAGCCCTGCCTCGCGCGCCAGCAGCAGCACGCGCATGAGATCGGCGGGCTCGCGCGTCATGGAGATGATGTAGGTGGACGCGGCCGACGCACCAGCTTCGTCCTGAATGACGCGAATCGCGCGAAAGGTATCGAGCACACGCCGTGTAGCTTCGCTCACCTTCAAGTGCGTGCCGACGAGCGGCCGGCGACCCGCCAGCTCACGACGGATCGCGGCCAGATCAAAATCCGCGAGACCGAGTACGGAGGCAATCTCGTCCACTGCTGAACGATGCATGTCCGCATGATCGCGGATGTCCATCATGAAACCGTGGAACCCATGCGCCCTCACCACCGCTACGAGCGGATCTACCACGGTGCGACATGCTTCCATCGCTCCCGCGCGCAGTACACTTTCACGAACGAGCATCAGGTCATGCTCGAACGCATTGGCATCGGCGTAGGCCACCAACTCGGGACGGGCGGTGCCGGCATCGCGCGACGCGACCACGCGACGTGTGGCCGCGATACGGGCCGTCATGAAGCTGAGCTTGAGCCGCAGCGGCTCGGCAGCGTTTCGAGCGCGATTCGTCGCGAACACCTGAGGCAGGAGCTTCTCGTCCTCTTCGAGCGATGCGAGGAGCCTCGCAGGCGGCGGTGCCAGATGCGCGGAGAGCGACAGCCGCTCGACCAGGTCGTCCAGCGAACGACCGTAGCGGCCGAGGATTGCATGACTTGCCCGACGCGCGGCCGCGAGTGTCGTCTCCGGCGTCACGAAGGGATTACCATCGCGGTCACCGCCCACCCAGTTGCCCAGCCTGATGGGAACAGGAATGCGCAGCGCATCCGCCGTGGCTCCGAATTCGTCCTCGAACGCGTGCATGAGTGCATCACGCGCGATGGCGCTGGCGTCGAGCAGGCGCGTTTCGAGATACCAGAGCCCAGTACTTACCTCGTCTGCTACTGTCGGGCGATCCTGTCGCACCTCGGCGGTCAGCCACAGCAACTCGATTTCACCATCGAGACGGCCGTCGAGTTCGCGGCGCTCCGTCTGTGCTGTATGCTCCCAGTCCAGCAACAGATCGGCCACGCGCGCCTGAAGGGCGAGCAGCGTCCGGCGCGTGGACTCCGTAGGGTGCGCGGTGAGCACGGGGCGGACGTCGAGCCGGGCAATGGCATCCAGCACTTCGTCGGCGGTGCGGCCACCTTCACGCAGTTGCCGCATGGTCCATCGGGCTGATGCGGGCTGCGGCGCGGCGTCCGCGTCCCGCGCATACGAGCGCGAACGCCGCACTCGGTGTACTTGCTCCGCCGTGTTGATGAGCAGGAAGAACAGCGTGAACGCACGTGCCGCCGTTCCGCAAAGGGCCAGCGGCAGGGCATCCACCCGCTCCAGCAGCATATCAAGGGTTGGCGCGCCGCTGTCACCCCGCCGTCGCGCGCGTGCATCGCGGCGGAGCGTGTCTATGGTCTGGAAGGCCTCTTCACCCTCAAGACGCCGAATGACGCGGCCCAGTGCTGCCGCGAGACGGCGGACGTCGTCGTGGAGCGGAAGGTCTTCTGGGCGCGTGGGCGGAAGGCTCACGTCCGAGCGATCAACGACGCCTACGCAACACGTGGCGCGGCAAAGTGGGGCGCCGCCACCAACGCGGTGGCGCCGCGAAGGCGCGGATATCCGCCCATCTGCTCCGGCACCACAGGCGTCAGTCCACCCGACGGTGTCAGCGCCCGTTCGAGGATGCCTTCGCGTACTGCGCTCTCGATGAGGTCCCACGCGCCGGTGATTTCTCCGCCGACGAATACTTGCGACGGATTGAGCGCGTTGACGATGCCGGCAATGCCGATGCCCAAATAGTGGCCCGTAGCCACGATGGCGGCCCCGGCACGCTCGTCGCCACCGCGTGCCCGGGAAATGAGATCGTCGATAGTGAGTGGCACCTGCTGTCGCGTGGCCTGGCCCCACATCGGGCTGAGCTCGCGACCGAGGTATCGGGAGAGCGTCGCCTGGTTGGACGTGTATGCTTCCCAGCAACCGTGCGCCCCGCACAGGCACTGCGGGCCGTCAGGATCGAGCGCGTTATGTCCGAATTCGCCGGCGGAGTTCGATGCGCCGCGGATGAGCTGGCCATTCAGTACGATCCCGGCGCCCACACCGTCCGACACCGTGACGTAGACGAAGTTGTCGCTGCTGTTGCCGCGCTGACCCAGCCACATCTGCGCGAGTGCGCACGCCATCGGCGCGTTTTCAATGTAGACCGGCAAGCCGATGCCGGCAGCAAGCGCGTCGCGGATGTCCACGTCGCGCCAGCCGAGTTGGGGGGAGATCAGGACCCGACCCGTCACCGGCTCCACCATGCCCGGAACTACCAGGCCAACGCCCTCGCAACGCCCGGCCGCGCCGTTCGCCGCCATCATGCGCTGCATCCGTTCCACCAGTTCAGCCACCAAGGGCTTTGCCTCGAAGATCGTGTCGAACGACTCAAGGGCGATCTGCGTGCCGGCGAAATCGGTGAGCATCACGAACGTGCGGCTGAACCGGATGTCGATGGCCAGGGCAAGCCGGTCCTGGGTGCGGACATACAGCATCGTCGGGCGCCGGCCGCGGGCAGCGTGCCCGGTGGCACCTTCATATATGGTACCCTCATCGATCAACTCCTGGATGATCGACGTGACCACGCCTCGGCCGATGTCCATGCGACGAGCGAGGTCGGCGCGTGATACCGGTTGATGGTCCCGCACCAGATTGAGGACGATGCGCCGGTTGATCTCACGCGAGGTGGTGCGGGTGGCTCGGCGAAAGTCGCGAGTGTCGATCTTTCTCAACTGGGCACGATCTCCCCTTGGGGTATAACCACGAAGCTAAGCGACGCGGCGTCTGCTTCGTAGATTATTGCGGGTCGCGAATCCTGCCTGTACATTTATACGGTCGAAATTATTAGTTTCTGAATCGAACAAATTCGGGGCAGTTGGTGGTTTTCGCAAGGGCGTCGCGAGTGTGTCTCCCTGCGCAGCCAGCGAGGACAGGGCGACGGACGCGAACAGTTTCAAGCTGCAAAGTCACCTCGTAGGCGATATTGTTCTGAAGTTGTTCAAATTCCGGCGGCCACCCCAACCAGGCCGCCGTTCCTCTTCTCTCCGATTCGCGCAATGGCGAGTACGGTGAACTACGTTGGGTCGGCTTCCACCGTGGAAACGCGGCGCTTGCTCACCCTCCATCCGGATCGATTCTTCGACTCCGACGCCGCCGTCAGGCGCGCCGCGCGCGAGCTGTACGCCGAGACCTGCACGCTACCGCTGGTCTGCCCGCACGGTCACGTCGACCCGTCCCTTCTCGCGGACAACTCGCCATTCCCGGAGCCCACGGCCCTCCTGATCATCCCGGACCACTACATCTTCCGGATGCTCTACAGTCAGGGCGTCACGCTCGAGGAGCTTGGCATTCCCACGCGCGATGGCACCCCCGTGGAATGCAACCCGCGCACCATCTGGCAGCGCGTCGCCGACCGGTGGCACCTGTTCCGCGGTACCCCAACCGGCGTTTGGTTCGCGCACGAACTGCACGAGGTGTTCGGTGTTCGGGAGCGCCTGAACGGCCACAGCGCGCAGCGCATCTACGATGAGATCGCGGAAAAGCTCCGGAGTCCGGAGTTTCTGCCGCGCGCCCTGTTCGAACGGTTCAACATCGAGATGCTCGTCACCACGGACGCCGCCGCCGATCCGCTGCCACACCATCAGAAGATTCGCTCATCTGACTGGGCCTTCGGCAGGCATCGCGTCGTCCCTACCTTCCGTCCCGACGCGCTCTTCCGCATCGCACAGCCCACATGGGCCGCGGAGCTGCGCGCCCTGGAACACACCGCTGGCACATCGATCACCAGCGCTGAAAACCTGATCGCTGCCCTCGCCGAGCGCCGCCGGTATTTCGCGAAGATGGGCGCGACGGCCACAGACCACGGCGTCGCTGAGCCCTACACCAACGAACTCCCGGCGGACGTGGTGGAGGCCCTGTTCCAGCGTGCCCGCCAGGACGAAGCCACGCCGGACGACCAACGACGGTTCGAAGGGCACATGTTGATGGAGATGGCACGCCTTTCCACCGAAGACGGCCTCGTGATGCAAGTGCATCCCGGTGCGCTACGCGATCACAACGTGGCCCTCGCGGCACGCTTTGGCTCCGACAAGGGCGCCGACATTCCCGTCGCCACGGAATACACGCGCAACCTGCGTCCGCTCCTCAATCGCTACGGTAACGATCCACGCTTTTCCATGGTGCTTTTCACGCTGGACGAGAGCACGTACGCGCGCGAGCTCGCGCCGCTCGCAGGGCACTACCCATCACTACGCCTTGGGCCGCCCTGGTGGTTCCACGACTCCATCGAAGGCATGACCCGCTATCGTGAGCAGGTATCGGAAACCGCAGGCATCTACAACACAACGGGCTTCAACGACGACACGCGCGCCTTCTGCTCCATTCCCGCGCGGCACGACCTGGCCCGGCGCATGGACGCCAACTGGCTGGGTGGGCTCGTCGCGCGGCACATCGTGGACATGGACGAGGCACGCGAGATGGCCCGCGCCCTCGCCGTCGACCTCGTGCGCGAGACGTATCACTTCCCCGCTCCCACGACCTGACGCGTGGGCGCCCCCGCCGCCGACGTGGCGCACCTCGATGCGATACGCATTCACCCGGACGACAACGTCGCCGTCGCCATTCGGTCGCTCCACGCCGGTGAGACGGTGGCACGCCTGGTACTGCGTGCCGACGTCCCCGCCGGCCACAAGGTCGCACTCCGCGACATGGATGCTGGCGAATCGATCGTGAAGTACGGCTTTCCCATCGGCGTCGCTACACAACCCATCCCCGCTGGCAGTTGGGTGCACAGCCACAACCTCCGCACGCAGCTCGATGGGATGGCGGGATATACCTACGCTCCCACGAGGGCGAACGCGCTCGCGCCAACGTCGATGCCAACCTTCCAGGGGTACCGGCGCGACGACGGACGCGTCGGAACCCGCAACGAGGTGTGGATTCTCAACACCGTAGGCTGCGTGAACTTCGTGGCCGAGGGCATCGCGAAGCAGTCCATGGAGCGCGTCGGATCAGCGGTCGATGGCGTGTTTGCCTTCGGCCATCCGTTCGGCTGCTCACAACTCGGCGACGACCTCCAGCATACGCAGGCGGTACTCGCGGGACTCATGCGCAACCCGAACGCCGGCGGCGTGCTCGTCCTTGGTCTCGGCTGCGAAAACAACCAGATGGACGCGCTGCTCGCGCGGGCCGGCAACATCGATCGCAGTCGCATCCGTTTCTTCAATTCGCAGGACGTGATGGACGAGCGCGAAAGCGGCATGAATTCCGTTGCGGAGCTCGTCGCACGCATGGCCGATGATCGTCGCACCACGGTGAACGCGTCGGAGCTCCTCATTGGTCACAAGTGCGGTGGTTCCGACGGGTTCAGCGGCATTTCCGCCAATGCGGCCGTAGGCCGCATCGCGGACCGGCTTACGTCGCTGGGCGGCGGTGTCCTGCTCACTGAAGTGCCCGAAATGTTCGGCGCCGAACAATTGTTGATGAACCGCGCCACCAGCGAGCCGGTGTACGAGCAACTCGTGGCGATGATCAACGACTTCAAGGCGTATTTTGTTCGCCACGGCCAGGCCATCTACGAGAACCCCAGCCCGGGTAACAAGGCCGGCGGTCTCACCACGCTCGAAGAAAAGTCGTTGGGTGCCATCCAGAAAGGTGGCCAGGCGCCAGTCACCCGCGTGCTGCGCTATGGTGAGCCGGCGACGACGGGCGGGCTCTCATTGCTGGAAGGTCCGGGCAACGATGGCGTATCGTGCACCGCGATGATTGCGAGCGGCGCAACGGTGCTGCTGTTCACCACCGGCCGCGGCACTCCCCTCGGTTTCCCCGTTCCGACAATCAAGATCTCGTCCAACACCGCCATCGCGGAGAAGAAGCCGCACTGGATCGACTTCAATGCCGGTGCGCTCCTGAACGGCTCCCGCAGCATGGACGCCCTCGCCGATGAGCTGTTCTCCTACGTGCTCGATGTGGCGTCCGGAACAAAACGGACGAACAACGAGCAGCACGGCTATCGCGAAATCGCCATCTGGAAGGACGGGGTAACGCTGTGATGACATCCACTGCCGTGATGCCGAAGCTCGATCGCAGCCTGTTGCACACAATTCGCGAGGGTCACGGATCCGCGGTGGTAGTGCCAGAGGACTCGTTGCTCGACCTTCCCGAGCTGGCCGTGCAGTTCGGAACCGGCGCGCTCCTGCGTGGCTTCCTCGACGATTTCCTGCACCGCGCAAACCTGGCTGGCAAGTTCGGCGGTCGTGTCGTGATGATCGGCTCCACTGGCTCTGCCCGCGACCGCTCCATCCGCGAACAGGACGGTCTCTACACCCTGGTGGTGGAAGGCATCGAACGCGGTGAACGTGTCCAGGAATGTCGCATCATCGGTTCGGTCAGCAGGGCATGCTCCGCCTCGGATGACTGGGAGCAGGTGCTGGAACTCGCCCGTGCTCCGCAGTTGCAGTACGTGTTCTCCAATACCACCGAAGTCGGCATCGTTGCCGATGACGTGTCGGGCGTGCACGATGCACCGCCGAAGTCCTTTCCCGCCAAACTCACACGCTTCCTGTGGGAGCGCGCCGCCACGTTTCAGTTTGGTGCCGAGTCGGCGCTGGTCGTCATCCCGTGCGAGCTGATCGAGAACAATGGTGCGCGACTCAAGGAGATCGTGCTCGCCATTGCCACTCGCTGGAACCTGGGCGCGGATTTTTCGCGGTGGGTCAACGCACACATCACCTTCTGCAACACGCTCGTGGACCGCATCGTCCCCGGAGCGCCGCGCGACGGCCAGCGCGAGCGTATTGCCGGTATGCTCGGCTACGAGGACGCGCTGGTCACCTGCTGCGAACCGTACCGGCTGTTCGCAATCGAGGGCGACACAGCGCTGCGGAAGAAGCTGACGTGGGCCGAGGTGGACGATGCCATCATCGTGGCACCGGACATCTCGCCGTATCGCACGCGGAAGGTTCGGCTGCTGAATGGCGCGCACTCGCTGCTCGTATCGGCCTCGCTGCTCATGGGCTTCGAGATCGTGCGCGATGCGGTGAACGACTCCCGCATCGCGCGTCTCGTGCGTGCCGCGATGTTCGATGAGATCGCACCCACGCTGGGCGTTGAAGGCGCGGACGAATTCGCCGAAGCGGTGCTCGATCGGTTCCGGAATCCGTTCATTGATCACGCGCTCATCGACATCACGCTCCAGGCGACGATGAAGATGCGCGTCCGCATCGTGCCGTCCGTGCAGCAATACATGGCAGTGCACGGCACGGTGCCGCAGTCGCTCGCGTTCGGATTCGCGACGTTCCTGTTGTTCATGCAGGGCCGTATTCAGGATGAGCGCAGGGCGCAGGGGCTCAGCGTCCCATCGGATGAGCAGGGCGAACGCCTGCGCTCCCTCTGGGCTGCAGTACCCGCCGGCGCGCCGGTCAGGGAGTTCGTGCTGGAGGTCTGTCGCGACAACGCGTTGTGGGGAACGGATCTGACGTCGCTTCCCGGGTTCTGCGATGCGGTCGTGGACCATCTGCAGCGCGCGCGCGCACACGGCGTTGCCGCTGCATTGGAGCATCACCTTCGCTCATCCTGAGCGAACGAAGGATCGCGTGGCGCTGCGGAGATCCTCCGCCGCACTCAGTGTGACGTCTCTGACGGACGGAGGATCAATGGCGGTTCAGGAAATCGGCATGACGGAGAGCAAGGCTCCGCCGGGATTCGGGTACCGTTGGACCATCTGTGCGCTGCTGTTCGCGGCGACGACGATCAACTACATGGATCGCCAGGCGCTCGGCATCCTTGCGCCGACTCTCACGCGTACGCTGCACTGGTCCGAGCAGGACTACGGGAACATCACATCCTGGTTCAGCTTTGCGTACGCCATCGGCTTCCTCGGTGCTGGTCGCATGATGGATCGGCTTGGTGTGAGACGGGGCTACGCCGTGTCCATCATCACGTGGAGTGCGGCCGCCATGTCGCATGCGCTCGCGACGACGACCCTGCAGTTCTCGCTGGCACGTGCGGCGCTCGGGTTCGGTGAGTCGGGCAACTTCCCCGGCGCCATCAAGACCACCGCCGAGTGGTTTCCGCGCAGGGAACGCGCGTTCGCTACAGGTATCTTCAATGCCGGAACAAATGTCGGCGCCATCCTCACCGCGCTGTTCATTCCGCCCATCGCACTACGCTTCGGTTGGCAGGCCGCGTTCCTCTGCACGGGTACACTGAGCCTGCTCTGGCTCATCGCGTGGCTCACCATCTACAAGTCCCCGGAGCAGCACCCCAGGATCAGCCCTGCCGAACTGACGTACATCCGCAGCGATCCCGTCGAACAGATCACGCCGGTGGGTTGGGTGGAGGTGCTTCGGCACCGACAGGCATGGGCGTTCGTGGTCGGGAAGATGCTCACCGATCCCGTGTGGTGGTTCTACCTGTTCTGGCTGCCGAAGTTTCTCGACGCAAACTTCGGAGTCAAACTCGAGGGGTTGTCCATGCCCCTCGTGGTCATCTACGTCATCGCAGACATCGGGTCGATCTACGGCGGCTATCTCTCCGGGTCGATCATCAACCGCGGGGCGTCGGTGAATCGCGGCCGCAAGACGGCCATGCTCATCGCGGCGTTGCTCATCCTCCCCACGATGTTCGCGCCACGGATGGCGAGCATGTGGGGCGCCGTCGGGCTCGTAAGTCTCGCGGCGGCAGCGCACCAGTGGTGGTCGGCCAACATGTTCACCACGGCCAGTGACCTGTTTCCGCGCCGCGCCGTTGCATCCATCGTGGGCTTCGGCGGCTTCGCCGGCGCCATGGGAGGGGTTCTCTTCCAGCGACTCGTCGGATACCTGCTGCAACATGACCCCACCGCGTACCGCTACATCTTCGTCTACTGCGGAACGATTTACGTGCTGGCGCTCGGCATCATCCACCTGATTTCTCCGCGGATGATCCCCGCGAAGCTGCGCGGCGAGTAGTCACGAGCATGTTCACTGCGGGAGACGAGATGAGGGTGCGGTTCCACCCTGAACGCCCACGCGGATGGTTTGCCGCGGCGTACGGCTTCGCCGCGGCACTGCTGCTCGGCGCGGCCGCCCAGACAGCTGGTGCCCAGCAGTCGGTCGCCGACTACGTCGCAAGGGATACCGGCGTCACCTTGCTCGACGACAATCGGATCATCCGGCTTCCCGCTCGGGAGCGGTCGGCGTGGAGCGCTTACGTCGCGTCGTCGCGCCGACTGCACGCCGCTGACACGGTGGCGATGGGCGCCGAGCTACGCACCGTTGGAGCTAGCGCGATGGTCAAGGCGCCGTACGCCGCGCCGGATTTTCGCGTCGCCGTGGAGAAGAGCGACGCATGGTTCCATGGCGACAGCGCAATGACGTTGGCCAGCGCGGTACTGACCTTCCAGACCCCGTCCGGCGGCTGGTCCAAACGGACCGATATGCGCGCGCCACGCGCGACGGGCATGAGCTACTACTCCGAGACGGAGGAGTGGCACTACATCCCCACGCTGGATAACGGATCCACCACGGGCCAGTTGGCGTTCCTGGCAAGAGTCGCCGCGGCGCATCCCGATGCGCGTGTTGCATCGGCCTATCACCGCGGCGTGGCGTATCTCATCGCGGCCCAGGAGCCGAACGGATGCTGGCCGCAGACCTATCCTCTCGAAGGCGGCTATCACGACGCCGTCACCTTCAACGATGACGCCACGGTCCTGGTCCTTCGCACGCTCGACGCCGTGTCGTCGGGAGCCGTCGCGATCGCCACTCCCGACGAACGCGCGAACGCCGCGGCCAGCGCGCGCCGCGGCGTGAGGTGCCTCGTCAACACGCAGGTCACGGTGAAGGGCCAGCGGACGATCTGGGGCCAGCAGCACGACCCGATCTCGCTGGAGCCGGTTGCCGCGCGCAGGTACGAGATCGTCGGCCTCGCCGGCCGCGAGAGTGCGACCGTCATGACATACCTGATGTCCCTCGACGCACCGGACGCCAGCGTCGTTGATGCCGTGCACGCGGCGGCGGTCTGGTTCCGCACCAACGCCCTGATGGGCTATCACTACGACGGCGCAACGGGCTTTCGCCCCGAGCCCGGCGCCGGACCGATCTGGGCGCGCCTCTCCGAGATCGGGTCAAACCGGCCCATCTTTGCCAATCGCGACGGCATCAAGCGCTATGACTGGAACCAGCTCACCGACCGCCGCACAGGCTACGGATGGTTCGGCACCGAGCCGGCCGCAGCGCTGAGGCAGTACGACGACTGGTCCCGCTCGCATCCGTCGATGGTCGCGAAGCAGGACAAGCGCCCCTGGTCCATTCGTCTGGCCGAGAGCGTGATGCAGCGGGATTCCGTCGTGCATCCCAAGTGGGACTACGTCGCGGGAGTCATCCTCCTCGGCATCCATCGCATCTCCGAACGCACCGGCGACGCGCGATACGCGAAGTACGTGAAGGCGAACATCGACCGCCTCGTCCACGCCGATGGCACCATCGAGTCCTACAAGATGGACGAGTTCAACCAGGACGCGATCAACGAAGGAAAGCTGCTCTTTCCGTTGTATGCCAGGACGCACGATGAGCGGTACAAGAAGGCCATGGCCACGCTGCGTGAGCAGCTCCGGCAACAGCCGCGCACCACGGAAGGCGGCTTCTGGCACAAGAAGATCTATCCAGGCCAGATGTGGCTCGACGGCCTTTACATGGCCGAGCCGTTCTACGCCCAGTACGCCAGGGAGTTCAATGAACCGGCGGCGTTCGATGATGTGACCAAACAGTTCCTGCTCACGGCCCGTCACACCCGCGACCCGCGCAGTGGCTTGATGTATCACGGCTGGGATGAAACGCACAAGCAGGTGTGGGCCGACTCGCTTACCGGCCTGTCGCAGAATTTCTGGGGCCGCGCCATGGGATGGTACGCGATGGCGCTGGTGGATGCGCTGGATTTCATCCCGGCCAATCACAAGGATCGCGCGGAGCTGATCCGCATCCTGCGTGACGTCGCCCAAGCGGTGCGCGACGTGCAGGATCCTGTCTCCGGACTCTGGTACGATATTCTCGACCAGCCAAATCGGGCCGGGAATTATCACGAGGCATCGGCGTCGAGCATGTTCGTGTACGCACTCGCGAAAGGCGCGCGCAAGGGCTACCTGGCCGCCGACTATCGCGACGTGGCCTCGCGCGGTTTCGATGGCATCATCCGCGAACTCGTGACCGTGGACCCAAAGGGCCTCGTCTCCCTGACCGGCATTGTCTCCGTGTCGGGGCTCGGCGGTCCACAGAATCGCAACGGCAGCTTTGCCTACTACATGAGTGAGCCCGTGGTTTCGAACGACTTCAAGGGCGTTGGACCGCTGATCCTCGCGGCCGAGGAGCTGGGCCGATGAGCGCGGAATTGCTATCGATGTTCTCGCTGGCCGGACAGCGCGCGCTGGTAACTGGCGCCAGTCGTGGGCTCGGTCGCGCCATGGCCGAGGCGTTGGCCGCAGCCGGTGCTGACGTCGCCTGCGCCACCACCCGCGCGGCCGGCGCACGCGAGACCATCGCCGCCATCGAAGCGCGAGGACGCAAGGCATGGGAAGTGGTCGCCGATCTCGGTGATCGCAACGCCGTGGAGGCGCTGGCAACAACGACGGATCGCGACGGTCCCATCGACATTCTCGTCAACAATGCCGGCACCATCCGCCGAACTCCGGCCGCCGAGTATTCACTCGCGGACTGGGACGTCGTGATGCGCACCAACCTCGACGCGACCTTCCTGTTGAGTCAGCACTTCGGCAAGGCGATGATCGCGCGCGGTCGCGGCAAGATCATCAACGTGGCTTCCCTGCTTTCGTTCAGCGGCGGCATCACCGTACCGGCGTACACCGCGAGCAAGCACGCAGTAGCTGGAGTTACCAAGGCACTTGCCAACGAGTGGGGAAAGTTCGGCGTGCAGGTGAACGCCATCGCGCCAGGCTATTTCCGCACCGATAACACGCAGGCGCTGCAGAACGACGAGACACGCTCTGAACAGATCGCTGCGCGCATCCCCGCGGGACGGTGGGGTGAGGCGCACGATTTGGCCGGTGCAGTGGTGTTCCTCGCGTCGCGTGCCAGCGACTACGTGAACGGCCATGTGCTGGTGGTGGACGGCGGCTGGATGGCTCGCTGACACGGACGAACCGACCAAACGACTCACGGAACAACGCCCACATGCAATATCTGCCTGACGCATCGCGCACCGCGCGAATGAATACTGACGAGCTCCGCGAACACTTTCTCGTTGAAGGGCTCTTTGTGCCCGGCGCCATCAATCTCCGCCACATCGATCTGGATCGCGTCGTGCTCGGTGGCGCCGTTCCAACGTCCGCATCGCTCGCGCTCGAGGCGCCCGAGGGACTGCTCGCGCAATTCTTCTGCGAGCGTCGCGAACTTGGTGTTCTCAACATTGGCGCACGGGGCACCGTCACTGTGGACGGCACTGACTACGTGCTCGGCAATCGGGACCTGGTGTATGTCGGCCGCGGGAGCCGGACCGTTGTCTTCACGAGCGAGAATGCGTTGACACCGGCGCGGTTCTATCTCGTGAGCTACCCGGCGCAAGCCGATCATCCAACGGCCCGGGTGTCCGCCGCCGACGTCGAGTCAGGCGAGATCGGCTCCATGGAGCAGGCCAATCGCCGTCGTATCGCGCGCTACATCCACAGTGGCGGCATCCAGAGCGCACAGCTCGTGATGGGCATGACCGCGCTGCAGCCCGGCAGCGTGTGGAACACCATGCCGGCGCACACGCACCATCGGCGCACGGAAGTCTACCTGTACTTCGACATCCCGCAGGGCGCGGTGGTTTTCCATCAGCTCGGTGAACCGGGTGAAACACGTCACCTCGTCGTGCGCGACGGTGAGGTCGCGCTCTCGCCCGGATGGTCCATCCATGCTGGATGCGGCACGACCAACTATGCGTTTTGCTGGGCCATGGGCGGCGAGAATCAGGACTACGCCGACATGAAGCCCGTGGACATGAACACCCTTCGCTGACTATCACCATGTCTCTTCGCTCGATACTCTCGACACTCGCGCTCCTTTCGGCATCCACATCGCTCGTCGGCGCACAGGCGGCCGCAAGACTGTCGGTGCGCGCGGACAATTCGCTGGCGCTCGTGCGACACGACGAGACCGTCAGCATTCCCTGGGGCGAAGTGCAACGCCGGCTCGGTGCGCCGAAGGCCGATCATGTTCGCGTCGTCGACGCTGAAGGGCGCGAAGTCCCGTCACAGGTGGTGGACGACAACGGTGACGGCACCCTCGACGCGCTCATCTTCCAGGGTGATTTCGGTGCCAAGGAAGCCAGGCACTTCGTCATCGAGGCCGCGGCGCCCGCTGCGAAGTATGAGCCCAAGGTTGCCGTGCGGCATGATGACCCGCGCGACGACATGGCCTGGGAAAGCGATCGTGTGGCGTTTCGGATCTATGGGGAAGGGCTGAAGAAGACGTCGTCCGCGATGTCGAGCAGCGGAATCGACGTGTGGAACAAGAAGACGCGCGCGCTCATCGTCGAGAAGTGGTACTCCAAGGGCCATGACTCTTATCATGTCGACACCGGCGAGGGCGCGGACTTCTATGACGTGAACGAAACGCTCGGCAACGGCGGTGTCGCCGGATGGGCAAAGGACACCATCTGGCGCGCAGACAACTTCAAGCAGTGGCGCGTGATCGCCGCCGGCCCCGTTCGCGCCATCTTCGAGCTCAAGTACGATCCATGGAACGTGAACGGAAAGATGATCTCGGAAACCAAGCGCATTGCCATCGACGCTGGCTCCAACCTCTATCGCGCGGAGAGCATCTTCGAGACGCCGGGCGGCGGGGACATTCCCTACGTCATCGGGACGGTGAAGCGTCCCGGGATGATCGGCACCATGAGCCGGAACAATCCATGGGCGTGGGTCACCGGCTGGGGCCCGGTTGCGCCAAAGAGCGGTGGCCATGGAGAGATGGGTACCGCAGTGCTTCTTCCAGCCAAGGCCGTGACGGACTGGAAGGAGGTGTTCGGCCACTATCTCGCGGTGAGCCATGCCACCTCCGGCAAGCCGGTGGTGCACTACATCGGCGCAGGCTGGACCGACAGCGGCGACTTCCCCACGCCGCAATCGTGGTGGAAGTACCTCGATGACATGGCACAACGCCTCGACGCCCCGATCAGGATTACGCTGGACGCCGCGCATTAGTTGCGCGGCGCAGGGTCCATTCGCTTCCGCTGAGTTCCGACCTGCCCGTTGCCACAAACCGAGGGTGCGAGACCCGTCGAGTGTCCTTCTTGCCGACCTCCTCAATAAAAAGGCTCAATGGCAAGAACGACATCCGCCCGATGCTGGGTGATGGTGCTGGCAACGCTGGCAGCAGGATGCGGCGGCGACTCCACCACGACCCTCGCCCCCACTGAAGTCTCAGCGCCGTCACTTCGCAGCACCAACGACGTCTGCGCCAGTACCGCCGGTGTCGCATGGACGTACGATGCCACGAAAGCTGGCGCGACATTCACCGACCCGGCGGGGAAGGGGCTCACCTACGCAGTGAGCTTTGCGCCGAACGCGAATGGCTTGACCGCCACCGCAGGACTCGTGACCGGGACGCCCGCCTCGCCGGGTGTCATCACTGCGACCATCACGGCGACCGACGCGCTCGGCCGCTCAGTCAGCGATCGCTTCTCCATTGTGACATTCGCTCCGGGGCTCGCGTTTCCGGTACTTCCCGCGACAAGCGACAAGTATTCGGACGCCACGTCGCCATTGCCCGGACACTTCAGTGCACAGGGTCCCGGCGGCAGTGTAGTCGCTACGGACAACATGCTCGCCACCAATCCCACCACCGATGCGGGCGCCACACTCGGGCGCGTCCTCTTCTACGACACCCGACTTTCGGCAAACGACAAGCACGCGTGCAGTTCGTGCCACATCCAATCCCTCGGCTTTGGTGACACGGCGGCGCTGAGCCGAGGATTCGCTGGCGGGCTCACGACGCGCCATTCCATGGGCCTCGCCAATGCGCGATTCTACTCGCGAGGACACTTCTTCTGGGACGAACGCGCGAACACCCTCGAAGATCAGGTGCTCCAGCCCATTCAGAACAGCGTCGAGATGGGCATGACACTCGACGCGCTCACGACGAAGCTCGCGGCCACCACCTTCTATCGTCCGTTGTTCTCGTCGGCGTTCGGAACGCCGGACATCACCAGCGACCGGGTGTCGAAGGCCCTCGCGCAGTACGTGCGATCACTCGTGTCAGGGACATCGAAATTCGATCGCGCGTTCACGGGTGGCCCACCGAACTTCGCCGGAGTGTTCACCGCGCAGGAACAGCAGGGCCAGGGGATCTTTCAGGCGGCGGGATGTGCCCGTTGCCACGGGACGAACGCGCAGGTGAGCGACGACATCCACAACACCGGTCTCGATGCCACCGTCACGGACGTTGGTGCGGGGCAGGGCCGGTTCAAGGCGCCGTCGCTTCGCAACGTGGCGCTGCGTGGCCACTTCATGCACGATGGCCGCTTCACGTCGCTGGCGCAGGTGGTGGACTTCTACAATGCGAATGTGCAGCCGAATCCCAACCTCGACCAACGCCTCCGCGCGCCCGGCGGCGCGCCGCTACGCCTCGGTCTCTCGCAAACCGAGCGCAATGCGCTGGTCGCGTTTCTCGGAACGCTCACGGATTCCACGATGATTGCCGCGGCGAAGTTCTCGACGCCTTTCAAGTAGCGGTTTCGCAGGCAGTTATTCGCCGTACGGAATCCAGATGTTCTTCACCTGGGTTGCCTCGCGCAGAAAATCGCGACCCTCGCCTTCGTCCACGTCCGTCCACATGCGCGAGTCGAATTCCGCCCACGTGCGCTTCATGTTGCCGGCCGATGCAAGCTCCACGGCGCGCACACCCTCACGTGACCCGAAGTACCACACGGCATCCACATCATCGTGTTCGGCAAGCGTCTTGATCAACGCATCCTTGCCGCCGGTGATGATGTTCACCACCCCCGCCGGAACGTCCGACGTTTCCAGTACCTGATAGAAGTCGGTCGCCGCGAGGGGCGCACGCTCCGACGGCACAACCACCACGGTATTGCCCGTGCACAGCGCTGGTCCGATCAACGACACAAGCCCCAGCAACGGAAACTCGTCAGGACACGCGAGCCCCATCACGCCGATCGGTTCATTCATCGCGAGCGCAACCCCGCGTAACGGGACCTGATGCACGAGGCCATCGTACTTGTCCGCCCAGGCCCCATACGTGAAGAGCCGTCGTACCGCCGCGTCCACCTCCGCCACACCATCCGTGTCCGTCATGGCCGCGATACGTTCTGCAAACTCCGACGAACGCGCAGCTAGATTCTCGGCGATGTAATACAGGATCTGCGCACGACTGTGACCCGTCGCCTTGCTCCACCCGACGAGACCGGCGTGCGCGGCCTCCACCGCATTGCGAACATCCTTCCGGTTGCCATCGCCCACTTCGCCGAGCACGCGTCCATCGCGGCCCGTCACGCGGATGGAGTAGCCGGAGTCGGGACGCGACTGCTTCCCGCCGATGAACAACTTTGGCGTGCGATCCACGAGCGGACCACCGCGATCGGCATCATCCAGTTCCGCCGCGCGCTTGATGGGCTTCCACGCCGCCGCGGCCTTCGCCGCGGCACGCACACTGGCCTTCGCCGCACGCCCCGCCGCGAGATCGTCCGTCACGGAGATGCGATCGCGCTTCAGGTATTCGTACATCCCTTCACGACCACCCTCGCGACCAAAGCCCGACTCGCGATACCCGCCGAATCCGGCTGCGGCGTCGAACAGGTTGGTGCTGTTGATCCACACCACACCGGCCTTGATCTTCGGCGC
The DNA here is from genome assembly GCA_040003455.1 of bacterium. Lineage (GTDB taxonomy): Bacteria > Gemmatimonadota > Gemmatimonadetes > Gemmatimonadales > Gemmatimonadaceae > AG11. The sequence goes on along the minus strand of JBDUCM010000005.1, from coordinate 32,037 downwards.
GATATCGAGGGCGAGATTGATGTTCTCGCTCCAGACACTCGCCGCCAGGCCGTACTGCGTGTTGTTCGCGATGGACACCGCCTCACTCGGCGTACGAAACGTCATTGCGACCAGCACTGGTCCGAAAATCTCCACCTGCGCCACGGACGATGATGGCTGCACGTTGGTGAACAACGTGGGCGGATAGAAACTGCCCTCGGTTGGACATGCCCAGCTTGGCTGCCACATCTCTGCGCCTTCTGCCACCCCCGCGTTCACGAGCTCGCGGATTCGTTCCAGCTGTATCGGTGCGACGATGGCACCCATGTCCACCGACTTGTCGAGCGGTGAGCCAAGGCGCAGCGTCTCCATGCGTGCGCGCAGCTTGGTGAGCAACCGATCCGACACCCCTTCCTGCACGAGCAGGCGTGAGCCGGCGCAGCACACCTGTCCCTGGTTGAACCAGATGGCATCCACCACACCTTCCACGACCGAATCGAGGTCGGCATCCTCGAACACGATGAACGGCGACTTGCCGCCCAGTTCGAGCGACAGCTTCTTCCCGGATCCCGCCGTGGCCTTGCGGATGATGCGCCCGACTTCCGTGGAACCGGTGAAGGCGATCTTGTCAACATCCGCGTGCTCCACGATCAACCGGCCCGTGTCGCCATCGCCGGTGACGATGTTGAGCACCCCCGGAGGCAGTCCAATCGCATCCGCGAGCTCACCAAACACCAGCGCGGTGAGTGGCGTGAACTCGGCAGGCTTGATCACCACGGTGCACCCCGCCGCGAGCGCCGGCGCGACCTTCCATGCCATCATCAGCAACGGAAAGTTCCACGGAATGATCTGGCCCACCACACCGGCGCCGTGATAGCCGGCGAACTCGGTGTCCATCAACTGCGCCCAACCGGCGTGGTGATAGAAATGGCGCGCCACGAGCGGGACATCGATGTCCCGCGTCTCGCGAATCGATTTCCCATTGTCCATCGTTTCGAGCACCGCAAGCAGCCGTGCATTGCGTTGGACGGCGCGCGCGAGGGCATACAGGTAGCGCGCGCGTCCATGCCCGCCGAGCAGTTGCCATGCAGGCAACGCCTTGCGCGCCGCCTTGACGGCGGCGTCCACGTCCTTCTTCGTGCCCTGCGACACCATCGCGATGCGCTTGTTCGTGGCCGGGTTGATCACCTCGAACGGCGACGACGGCTTCGTCCACGCGCCTCCGATGTACTGGCCAAACTTCGCGTCATGCCTGGCCAGCCACTCCAGCGCGGCCTTGTCGCTCTCTGGAGCGGGCCCGTACGCCATCGTCTCGAATGCCTCTCTCACGGTGGTCATGATCACACCATCGGGTGACGGTGCGCCGCGGAATAGCGCCCGGTGACGAAGTGCTCCAGCTGTCGCTCGATGTCGGTGAGCAGTCCGCTGGCGCCAAAGCGGAACAGGTCCGGCCTGAGCCAGCGATCGCCCAGCTCTTCCTTCATGAGGTAGAGATACTCGAGGGCGTTTTTCGCAGACCGGATGCCGCCGGCGGGTTTATAGCCCACGGCGTAACCCGTCTGCTCAAAGTACTCGCGAATCATGCGCGTCATCACCAGCGAGAAGGGCAGCGTGGCATTCACGCCTTCCTTTCCGGTGCTCGTCTTGATGAAGTCCGAGCCGGCCATCATCGCCACCATGCTCGCCCGAGCCACGTTGCCAAGGGTCGCCAACTCTCCCGTGGCAAGAATGGACTTCATGTGCGCATCCCCGCATGCCTCGCGGAAGAGCTTCACCTCATCGTAAAGCGCCTGCCAATTGCCCGTGAGGACATGTCCGCGCGTGATGACGATGTCGATCTCCTTCGCTCCCGCGGCCACACTCGCGCGAATTTCACGCACGCGTTCCTCGAGCGGACTCAATCCGGCGGGAAACCCGGTGCTCACGGCCGCCACGGGAATCCCCGTTCCCTTGAGCGCATCCACCGCAGCGGCCACCATCGCGTGATACACGCACACCGCGCCGGTGGTGAGCGACAGGTCGGCCACGCCGAGCGACTCCAGCAGGTCGCCCCGCACCGGGTGCGCCGCCTTGGCGCATAGCCGACGCACATTGCCAGCCGTGTCGTCGCCCGCGAGGGTGGTCAGGTCGATGAGCGTGATGGCGCGCAAGAGCCAACCGGCCTGCCACTCCTTCTTGACCGTACGCCGCGTGGGTATCGTGGCTGCACGACGTTCCACCGCGGAACGATTGACGCGAAGCGCACGAACGATGTCGAGGTCCAGCGCAGTACCGGGATTCCGCTCGACGAAATCGTCTGCGAGGTGCGGACGGACCGCCTCGGCAGAGGCGGCGGGAGCGTCGGTCTTGGCGAGCCGGAGGGCGGGTTCGGATTTTGACTGCATCGTGTGTCCCTGTCGGGATACTTGGCCTGCGGTATACGTCGCCGCCCCTCAATGTAAGGACGCCGCCGGAGGGGGGCCACCCAACCAGGCGTGAGGGATGGGCGCGCCCGATGCTGTCGCTGCACCGCGTTATGCAGCACGGCACGTCGCCCGCCCTGCCATTAACTTTCACGACATGAGTGGCGACGACGAAAATGCCCCGCAACCTCGCGGTCCCTTCACGCGCGAAAATCCGCTGACGTTCATCGTCCCGGAGCCTATCCTGCTGCGCATCGAACGCGTGGACCGGCCCGGAGCCGCGCCCGGTGACCAGCCCGTCGCCTTCACACGCGCGGGCCCCAAGGACGTACTCCTCGCCGTGAACGCCTACCCGGCCCAGTTGGTCAACGCGTTCTTCGCCAGCGATGCCTTCGGCGAGCCCGTCATCGTCGTCGGCGCCGCGTGGGAAGAAGAAGGCGGCGTGCGCGGAGAATTGAGCGCCCTGCTGCCCGAACGGACCATGCAGGCCATTCAGGAAACAGTCTCGCCGGAAGAAGAAGACGACGAACGCGAACCATGGGCCGCGTCCGCGCAACTGGACGGCCGCTCATTCGAAGACGTCGTCGACGACGACGACGAGGATGAGGACGACCTCGACGACGAAGACGACGAAGACGGCGATGGCGACGACGAAGCCGAACCCCACTTCCCGCTTGTCATCGGCGCCGTGCTGCGCTTCCCCGAAAACAGGAAATTCCCGAACGACTTCGAACTCGAAGTTGACGACCTGATGCGCTCAATCCTCGAAGGCCACGCCATGGACGCCGCAGAGAAACGGATCGATAACCTGCTCGGCGGAATCTGAAACAGATGGCCAATTCGGCAAAGATCCCCTGAGGTCGCGAGTTCCTGTCACCACACTTTCGTCGCGGCACGAAGATTCCGTAGTCTCCAAGTCAGCAAAGGCAGCTTTGACCAACCGGTTGTTCCCTGCCGGCCCCACAAGCACAGCCGTAGGTGATGTGGTGTCCTGGAGTTTCGAAGGCGAAGGTCTCGCGTTCCCCTCCCGCGGCAGCGCGGCGGAAGAGCAAGCCCAACATACCGTGATCGATCGAACCGGCGTGGAATGGGTTGTTCACGAGATTGAAACGCCACAGGTATGGGCACGCGCAAAGCGCTGCCTCATTCTCAACTCACGCGAATGCGTGCGCCGCATCTGGCAATATCCGCAGGATTGGGCGTCACTCGACGCCGATGCGCTGCTGCAACTAGGCATCCGCGAATAGCGACATCGGCCAACAACCGAGCCCGACGGGAATTTTCAAACGACCGCAGCCTCGGCGTCCAGTGGCACAGTAAGCGCGAGGTGTCGCGCGTTAGCGACAAACCTGTTGCGTAAACACACACTCCGCCGAGACAATCAGGTTGGCCAACGGCGCCGTACAGAGCCGTAACCCAACATGATCAGCTCGCTGCGAATGCAGCGCGCGCAGGGTGACATCCGCTGCCCTCATCGGTCCATAGGACATGAGTCCTCACGGAGCCAGAAGTAGACTCGGCCCACGTTCCAGCGCGGCTGTGCTCCTTGTCATCGGCATCGCCATGGCGATGCTTTGGCTGCTCGTCGCACACGTCACCCGCCAGGGACGCGACGCCGAAATCGTGAGGGCCGCCACTCGCCAACGGGCGCTCAGCGAACAACTGGTGGCCTCGGCACTCGCCGCCCGCAGCGCACCACAGGACGAGAACGAACTCCTGCGCCGCCGCATCGAGGCGACATCGCGCGAATGGCACGATGCAGCCATGCGCCTGCACGACGGCCAAGGGCGCGGCTCGGGCATCCAGGACGGCACTCCGGCGGCGCGCGACTACGCCGCGCTGCTGGCGCTCAAGGACACAGTGCAGCTCATGCTCGCACGCGTGGCCCAGCCTCGCGCCACAACCGCGCAGGTCGATTCACTCATGGGACAACAACGGCGCTTCGTGGCCGCCATGGCCCACGTCGTGGACGAATTGGAATCGCAAGTCAGCGATCAGGTGGACCGGCTGGTACAGCTCGAAGCCGTTTGCGTCATCCTCCTGCTCCTCGCCTTGGGATTCGGCCTGCGTCTCGCGCTTCAACCCGCGCAGGATCAGCTCAACGCCACGGTTGATGCCCTCGCCGAGAGCGAGTCGCGCACGCGAGCGGTGCTGGACGCCATGCAGGAAGGCATGCTGCTGGTGGATGCACAGGGCCAGGTTCTCACATGGAACCCGAGTGCCCTCCGGATTCTTGACCTGCCCGAGGACGCAACGGCCGACGACATCCAGAAAGTGGCGCTGCGCCTGTGGGACGAACATGGAGAACAACTTGGCGCAGATCGGTTGCCCAATCGGCTTGCTATTCAGGGCGGAGTGTCAGTGGTGGACGTCACCATGATGACCACCGGCGCTGCCGGTGAACTCAAGGTCATCCACGGCAACACGCACCCGCTGTATCGCGGCGAAAGCGAAACGCCGCACGCCGCCGTCACCATCTTTCGCGACGTCACGGCCGCTCGACGCCTCGAGGAGGAGCGCGTGGCGCAGGCCGACGCGCTCGAGACGCAGAATCGGGCGTTGCTCGAGCAGGCCGAACAACTCGGAAGGGGATCGGCGCTGTTTCGGTCGTTGGTGGAGACGGCCGGCAGTGCGATCATCGGCCTGAACCCCGATGGCCGCGTGTTCGAGTGGAATCGCGAGGCAGAGACCCTCTTCGGCGTGTCGCGCGAAAATGCCATCGGCCGAGACTATGCCGCGGACTTCGTCACGCCAGAGCATCGTGAACGGATGCGAAACGGCATCACCTCGGTATTTGGCGGACGGCCCATCAAGAATCTCGTTGGCCCGGTCAAGAGTGCGTCGGGCGAGCGCCACACCGTGCTCTGGAACATCACGCCGCTGCACACTGGTGACGGGGAGCCCGCGCACGGTATCATCGCGGCGGGCCTCGACATCACGGAGCGCGAGGCGTCGGACGAGCGGTTCCGGTTCCTGTTCGAACGATCGTCGGACGCGCACATGCTGTACGATGCCGAGGGCGTCATCGATTGCAACGAGGCCACGTTGCGCATGCTGCACCTCACCTCAAAGACAGCATTGGTGGGGCGCAGGCCTGGCGACTTCTCCCCCCTGCGCCAGCCCGACGGGCGTCTCTCGGTCGTGGTCGCGTCGCAGATGCGCGAGCAGGCGCGCCTCTTCGGACATTTCCGCTTTGAATGGACGCACAGCCGCGATGACGGGTCCGAATTCCCCGTCGAAGTCACGCTCACGCCATTGCGCCTGCACGGCCGCGACGTGTTCCTGGGGGTCTGGCACGACATCGCCGAGCGAAAGGCCGTAGAAGATGCGCTGCGGATGGCGAAGGATGCCGCGGAGTCCGCAAACAAGACGAAGAGCGAATTCATGACGCGCATGAATCACGAGCTGCGCACGCCGCTCACCGCGATCATCGGTTTTTCCCGCGTGCTCCTCCAGGGACGTGCAGCAGGCACACTCACGCCAGGGGCGCAACTGTACGCCGAACGCATTCGCGACAACGGCATGCACCTGCTGTCGCTCATCAACCAGATCCTCGACGTCGCCCGCGTGGAGGCAGGCCGCATGGGGCTGGACCCGGAAACGGTGCTCGTCGACGTCATCGTCAACGAAGTGCGCGACATGCTGGAGCACACGGCAGAGGCAAAAGGCATCACACTGCAGGTGGAGATGCCGGCACTCGTCGCGCCCATCCAGACCGACGCCGGCAAGTTGCGCCAGATCCTCATCAACCTCGTGGGCAATGCCATCAAGTTCACCGGCAGCGGTCGCGTACTCATTGCGGTGGCGGTCGATCCGGAGACCAACATGCCCACAGAGATTGCCGTGCACGACAACGGGATTGGCATCCCGGCCGATCGCCTGACGAAAATCTTCGAACCGTTCGAACAGGGCGACAGCTCCACGCGACGCCAATTTGGAGGGACGGGCCTCGGCCTTTCCATCGTGAAGACGTTCGCGCACCTGATGGGCGGCACTATCGAAGTGGCGAGCGAGCTGGGAAGCGGGTCCACGTTCACGCTGCGACTGCCGCGATACGAACCCCAATCATCGCCAACGCCGGACGTGGAACTCACGACGGCCGAGGTAGGGGGATCGGCCCCCGAAACGTCTAGCTAGGGAGAGGGCGGCCGCATCGATCGATCCAGGCATCCTTCTTGGGGTATACCAGCCCTGATAGCTTCGTACAGCAACGACCCTCGCACCTCAGTGGCCTTGTCCTCCCACGACCGCAATCGCATGTCTCGCACGTCAACTCTCGTAGTGCTCGTGTTCGCCGCTGCTTGCGGGGGCTCCAACCCACAGCCCGAAGGCGCACCAATGCCAGGCCAGGGCGGGCGACGTCCACTCATCGGCGCCGACTCGGCCCGACGCGGCGGAAACACCGTGGTGGAGAACGCGCGGCCCGACGCGCCCGGCCGGGCAGGGCTGCTCGTGGTCGCGAACCAGCAGGGGGCGAGCGCCACGATCATCAACGCGGCGACCATGCAAACCATCGCCACGATTCCGGTAGGGATCGGCCCCCACGAAGCGGCCGTCTCTCCCGACGGCCGGTGGGCGGTCATCACCAACTACGGCGACCGCACGGTGCAGGGCAACACGCTCAGCGTCATCGACCTCGAGGCGCCAACACTCGCCGTCACCCGCACCATCGACCTGGGCGAGTATCACCGCCCGCATGGCGCGACGTTCGTGCAGGATGGCAGGAAACTCCTGGTCACGAGTGAGACGTCACAGCGCTTGGTGATCGTGGATTTCGCGAGCGGCAAGGTGGACACGGCCCTCGCAACGAACGGAAAGGGTTCGCATATGGTCGCCGTGCGGCGCGACGGCAAACGTGCGTGGACCGCGAACATCAACGACGGCAACATCACGGAATACGACATCGAGACACGCCGGACGGTGCGCCAATTGAAGGCCGCACCAGACGATGAAGGCATCGCGACCACCCCCGGGGGCATTCTCGTCTGGGTGGGCAGCAACACCGCCAAGACCGTGACCATCATCGACACGCAACGGGGCGAGACGGTGGCCACGTTGTCGGGCTTCAGCGGCGCACCCTATCGCATCGGCATCTCGCGGACCGGGCGCGTGGCTCTGGTATGCGACCCCACGGGCAACAAAATCTGGATCTACGAGGTAGGCAGCAACCGGAAGCTCGCCGAGATTGATCTCTCCAAGGTAGAGGGTATCAAGTCGGCGGGTGGCCAGCCCGGCCAGGCCGGTGCGGGCCCGGAAGGGGTGACCTTCGACCCCATCGTGGATTTTGCCTACATCACGTTGAACGGATCCAACCAGGTGGTTGCGGTGGATCTCAACAGCTACAAGGTGGTGGGCTTTGGCCCGTCGGGTAACGCTCCCGACGGGATCGCGTTTTCAGCCCACGTACGGCGGTAGCCGCTTATTGCGCGTTTGTCGCCAGCCACTCGCCGAGTGAGGTCCAGACCGCCGCATCCTGGAGCAGCAGTGTCAGGAAGTACGTGACCACCTCGTCGCGTGGAAACTTCGCCACCAGCGCGTCAGCCGCGACCTTCACTGTCGCGGCATCCTGCACCGGCACCTCCACCTTCTCCGAGTCGATGCGGCCGTCCTCGTTGGCGATGCCAAGCGCATCGAGGAAGGCACCCATCATCGGGCGGCGGTGGCCCAGGTGCAGGTCCACGATGTAGGCGCTCAGCAGCGGCGCGTCGTCGAGCGGGAGGCGGGCCGCCTCACTGACCAGCTTCGTCCGCGGCCAGGTCATGAGCGTCTGGGGCCGGAACTTGATCGCGCCCGCCACTGCCGTCCGTGTCTGCGTCTTGACCCATCCATCCGGGTCGTCCGCCAGTGCGGCGGTAATGCCCATCGTGCGCTCTTCGGGCGTGAATGCCTTCCAGAGCCGCCGAACGGTCGTGGACAAAGGGTCGGCGGCAAGGGCCGCGAGGGCGGGGCGAAGGGGAGTAGACATGGCCGGAAGCTTAATCGGTGGAGGCCTGCCACATGGAGTGGACACCCCCCAATAGGACGTATGCGGATTTTTCAACCCTTTTTCAGCCCGGGTTGTCACAGGTGCGTCTCCCCACCATGGACGCACTATGTTCCGCTCCCTTTGCCTCGCCGCGGCCGTTGCTCTGCTCGCCGCTCCCCTGTCCGCCCAGACCTCCATCGCCGCCAACGCCTCGGCGGCCCGGACTGAGCGACCGAACACGTCCTCCAAGGCGTCCCCGACCGCCGCCAGCGCATCGCGGGCCATTGTGGCGCCCGTACTGGACGGAAAGGGCGACGACGCAGCCTGGCAGACCGCCCAGGTCATCGACCAGTTTCTGGAGAACCAGCCGAACGAGGGCAAGGAGTCCCGCTTCAAGACGGAAGTCCGTGTCCTCTACGACGACCGGTACCTCTACGTATTGGCGCGCATGTACGATCCGGCGCCCGATAGCATCGTCTCTGCCCTCTCGCGCCGCGACGTCCGCACCAACTCCGAGCAGATCAAGCTCGTCATTGATTCCTACCACGACAAAAAGACGGCGTTCGAGTTTGCCACCAACCCCGCCGGCGTGAAGCGCGACTACTACGCCACCGAGGACGGCAACAACGAAGACTCGTCGTGGGACGCCGTGTGGGACGTGGCCACGCGAATCGACTCCGCAGGCTGGGTGGCAGAGTTTCGCATTCCCTTCAGCCAGATCCGCTTTGCGCCCGGTGGCGATCACGCCTTCGGCCTCATCGTGCAGCGCGACATCGCGCGCACGGGACAGTCGGATTCCTGGCCCCTGATCAAGCGCGCCGTGCAAGGGTTCGTCTCGCAGGCGGGCACCCTCTCCGGCATCGGTGAGCTGCCCACCCCGCGCCGGCTGGAGATCCTGCCGTATGCCGTCGCCAAGAATGACACGCGTGACTTCGGCAACCGGCCGTCACTCAGCCGATATGATCATCCGAACAGGCTCACGGGCGGCGCCGACGTCAAATACGGCCTGTCGTCCAATCTCACGCTCGATGCGACCATCAACCCGGACTTCGGACAGGTCGAAGCCGATCCGGCGCAACTCAACCTCACGGCGTTCGAAACCTTCTTCGACGAACGGCGCCCCTTCTTTCTCGAAGGGGCAGGCATCTTCACCTTCAACACAAGCTGCGGCGACATCGACAGCGGCTGCACGGGGCTGTTCTACTCACGCCGCATCGGCCGAAACCCGCAGCTGGCGGGAAACTACGGTGACGCCACCAGCCCCACGGCCACTCCCATTGCCACCGCCGGCAAACTCACCGGACGTCTCGCGAACGGCTTCTCTATTGGCGTCCTCGATGCAGTCACCGAGCAGGTGGACGGCGTCGCGCGGGTCAACGGCCAATTGGCAGCGATCGAACCGCGCACGAACTACAGCGTGCTTCGCATTCAGCGCGACAACACCGACGGCAAGGGCGACATGGGAGTCATGCTCACCGGCGTGAATCGCTCGCTCGACGCCGGCGCACAGCCCTTTCTCCGCAACTCGGCCTATGTGGGCGGTCTTGACCTGCGTCGCCGGTTCTGGAGCAACAACTACGAAGTGAAGACGTTCGCGTCGATGAGCGACGTGAGTGGTTCCGCCACGTCGATCACCGCGCTCCAGACCAACAACGTTCACGCATACCAGCGCCTCGACGACAATGTGCGGCTCGACTCCACGCGTACCACCCTGCGCGGCGATGCCGAGCGCATTTCGTTCAGCAAGTTCGGCGGCGGCATTACGCGGTTCCAGACGGTGTACCAACGCTTCTCGCCCGGTTTCGAGTCCAACGATCTCGGCTACCAGCAACGCGCGGACGAGCAGCTCTTCCGCAACTGGTTCGCCATGCAGTTCAGCAAGCCAACCGCGGCGTACCAACGCGCCAACTTCAACTTCAACGGCTCCGGGCGCTGGACCACCGAAGGACTGTTGCTGGGCACCGGATGGAACCAGAACTCGCACATCCAGTGGAAGAACTTCTGGTGGACGCACCTGGGCTTCAACCTCAACGACTACACGACATCGTACAACGATCGCGCGGCCCGCGGCGGGCCGGCGGTGCGAAAGTCACCGAGCCAGAGCTTCTGGGCCGGCATCGAGAGCGACAGCCGCAACGCCGTCACCGCCAGCCTGTGGTTCAGCGCTGCCAAGGGCGATGATGGTCGTTCCTTCAGCGGCGACCTCAGTCCCAGCGTCGACTTCCGCATGAGCAGCCGCTTCTCTGCGTCCATCGGCGCCGACTACAATCGCAACGGCGACGACTGGCAGTTCTACAACCAATACGGCGCCGTGGGGAGTGACAGCACGCACTACACCTTTGCGCGCCTCGACCAGACGACGGTAAGCCTCAACACGCGGCTCAACTTCACGGCGACGCCGAATCTTTCCTTCCAATTCTACGGCGCGCCGTTCATGTCGAACGGAACGTATGCCGACTGGAAGGAACTCAACGATCCGCGCGCGGACACCTTCGCCGGCCGCTTCAAGCCCTACGGCAACAAGACTGGCGTGTTCGATGGATTCAACTACCGGCAATTCAACTCCAACGCCGTGATGCGCTACGAGTACCGCCCGGGCAGCACGCTGTTCGTGGTCTGGCAGCAAGGCCGGAACAACTACCTCACACCTGGGGATCAGGGCTACTTCGAGAGCTACGACCTGCACCGCGACTACGGGTCGGCGTTCAGGGATCATCCCAACAACACCTTCCTCGTGAAGTGGTCGTACTGGGTAAACCCCTGAGAACGTCGTTCGCCCACTGGCTCAGGTATCCCGAACGCTGTCCGATACTTGATCGCACAGCGTTCATCACGTGAAAGCGATCAGCAGCGCCGACGCCGCCCGAATCGCCCGCGCACTTTTTACCATCCTGGGGTATTACTCACCCAGACCAGCCGGAGGGCACATGTCGAGATTCCTGTTTGCTATCAGCTCCGGTCCGGAGTCAGTACGCCAGGCCGGCGTCGTGGAAAGCGATTCGTTCGACGATGCGGTGATCATGCTGGGGAGGAAAATCCCCGTACGCACAGGCGACTCGCTCGAGATCGGGGTCAGTGGCTTTCCGCCAGCGCGGTACCACTGCATTGGAGCAGTCAAGAGTGGGCGCCCCCTGTGGGTGCCGGCGGGGGAACTGGCCGCCTAGGCCACGTAGCACTCCGCGCTCCACCACGAAATGACAGCGGCGCCTGAGTGAGCGAAAGCTCTTCAGGCGCCGCTCTTTTCTCCAGCGCACCATGAGGGCCAAGCTGTTCAGTCAATGCGAATTGAGGCGCATTGCTTGAACCACAGAGGACACAGAGGACACAGAGGACACAGAGGACACAGATGGCACAGATGGTTGGTCCAAGCCTGTTACTTCCTCTGTGTTCCTCTGCGGCCTCTGTGGTAATCGCAGTTTGTTCTCCCCGTCGTCCCCCGATGAACCTGTAAGTGAACCACCTGCACCCTGTCAGCGAAAATAACAGCTCGGCCAAAATAACAGACAGCCTCTTCCGCGAAAATAACAGACCCCGGCACTCGGCAGACACATGCGTTCTAACTGTCTGTCACCATGGTACTTACGACTTCCTGATCTCCAGCCGCCCGTTCCCGGTGGTAAGGCGTAACTTCGGTCCACCAGTGCCAATCGTGGCGCGGACATGCCGTGGGTTCATCCGGCCAAGCACCCTCAACTCAAAATCGGTCCTGAGTTCGCCATTCCCGGTCGACGCGTCGAGTTCGCCGTTATATCCGGATGGCAAGGTAACGCGGACCGACCCGCTGCCCGTATGGAACTCCATGTCATCCCTCGCCCGCAGGGATGACATGCTCACATCGATGTCCCCGTTGCCGGAGCGCGCATCAACCGGGCCCTCCGACGTGGACACGGTGACCGAGCCATTTCCCGTGCGTACGTCAACGGAAGCCTTTGCGCCGCGGATGTCCACGTCACCATTCCCGCTGCTCACCCGAACCGAACCCTCGGTGCCGTCGATGTGCACGCGCCCATTACCCGTGGACGCCTCCACATTGCCGCCCACGCGCTCCACGGACAACGCGCCATTCCCCGTCACCACTCGGACTTGAGTGCCCCGCGGGACCAGCACGGTCATGGCAACCGTCACATAGCGCCGGCTACCGTAGTCATCATCGTCGCCCCGATTCCAGCGGTCCCGGTCTCGGCCGTTGTCACACGCGTTCTGGTTCCGGATGGTCGAGCAGATGGTGACGTCGCCACCACTGCCGGTCTGGACGTCGAACGCGACGTCCTGGATGCTCCCTCCACCCCGGCTGGTCCGCTTTTCCGCCCGCACCTCGGCTGTGTTGCCCGAGCTGGGACGCACGTCGATGGGCCCGTTCACGTTGCGCACCGTCAACGTCGCCCGGGCGGGAAGGGCGCCTCGCCAGGTGTAAATGGAGTCAGAACGCCCCGAGAGTGTCTGGGCACGGGCGCATCCGGCGAGACTTACAAGGGCAACGGACAGGACGACGAAGCGAGCGCGTGTTTGCATGACGGGCACGGAGAGTGGGTGAGTACTGTTCTCGCGTTCGACATCCCGTGTCCCGGCAGAGTTTGAACGCTGTAGTCAACTGCGTGCGTCATGCGTCTGGTTGGAATAAACGGTAGACGCACCAGCCCGGACGCCAGGGCAACCACGAGTCGTGAGGTCCGTCCAATTCTCCATGCTCCCTGAAACGACCCACCTCCGCCGCATCAGTGGCCAGATGCCCATACCACATTCACCACAGGCGCGCTCCAACCGGCGCCTGACACTGGTGGCGTTCACGGTCATGGCCACCATGTGCCTGCTGGTGCTCGTGATCATGCAGGCGCATCGTGCCGAGGTGGCTCTGGACGAGGCCACGGCGCACACATTGCGCGACTACACTGGCTACGCCGGCCGTCTCATGGGCGGACAGGTCTTCAGGCGATTTTCGGAGCAGCGCCAGTTGATTCTTGCGCCGGTCAACGGAAGCGCGCGGCGCCCGGTGGCAGCGCCCACCCTTGACGACATCATCGTGCGCGCCAGACAGTCGTTCCGCGAGTTAGGCTCCGCGGGCGATCCTGGAATCGGCTTCTTCCGGCTCGATCTCCGCACAGGAACACTCGACGCGCGCGGTGCGCTGGCAGGCGCCCTTGGCATTCGCGTCGCCGATACCCTGAAGGCCAGAATTGCCAGCACCACCCCCACAGGCGCGCCGGACCTCGTCGTCCTCACGTTCAACGGCATATCCACCAGTATCGCCTTCTGCTCACTGATCAATCCCGCGGGCAAGGCGACAGCAGTGTACGGCTACGCGTATACGCGCGCCACCGCCGTGGCGGCCATGGCACAACGCGTCTTCCAGGAGACGCCACTGCTGCCTACCTCATTCACCGGCGTTCGCTGGAACTACGACACCACCGCAGTAAGCCCCGGTGACGTGCTGAACGCCAAGCTGCTCAACATGCGCATCACCGACCGGGCCGGCACGGTGCTGTGGGAGTCCTCCAACACCAAGGGAGCGGTCGAGTCACTCTACCACGGAAAGACGGTGCTGAGCACCGCCGCCGGCGGACTCGTGGTGGAATCAGCGATTCGGCCCGCAACAGAGCCCACGCTCATCCCAAGCGCTGTACGACGCGCGCAATGGTGGTCGCTCGGCGCATTGCTCGCGCTCACGCTGCTGTTGGCGACCGTGTCGCTCATCGCGCTGGGTGGCGAACGCCTTGGCGCGCGCGCCCGCCGGGCCGAAGCCATGCAGCAACTCGCGCTCGGACTGCGTCACGAATTGAACAACGCACTCGCCAGCGTGATGCTCGATGCCGAACTGCTTGGCGAGGACGAGACGCTGGACCGGTCCGCGCATGAGCGCATTCAGGCCATCATCGAGCAGACCGACCGGATGCGAACCGTCCTTCGGCGGCTGGAAAAGTCCGATCGCCTGGACATGGTGGTGCCCTATCTGAACGAGGGATACATGGTGGACTTGTCTACCGCAGACCCGCGCGCGGTGCCCGGCTCCGGACGACGACGGGCCTGACCCGCGCTATCCGCGAGCGGCGTAGCGAAGCAACCACGCACCGCCGGCCAGGCAGGCCACCGATACGTACCCCGCCGGCAGGAACACACCCTCGCCGCGACGCAGCGCGATGATCGAGATGTAGCCGAGTATCACGCCGGCACAGAGCAGCGCGGCGGCTGAGAGCATCGCGAGTGCGCGCACGGTCCGGCCTTTCGCGAAGCGCCTCAGCTGGGCGGAATGGTCATGTTGATTTCGTCGCCCGGACTCACGGAGATCTCCTGCGTGACCGGCTTCCTGCCACCGCCGATGGGGTCTGCCTGAAAGCGCAGTGGTGTGGAACCAAACAGGTAGTTCGCAGGAATGAGGAGCTTGCCGGTGGAGTTCCCCCCCACCATGCCGAGGCGGATGCGCTGCGTACTCTTGTAGACGTAGATGTTCATGTCGAGGAACGCCTGGTTGCGGATCACGATCCAGGTTGGCGGGACGGGTTCCGCTGCTTCGGCTTCCTCTGTATTTCCCCTGCATGCCGATCCGAACGCAACCGTGCACAGCATCGCCAGCAACAGCGCGCGTCGTGTAAGGCGCTCGGACGACACTCCTCCAATCACTTCGCGTATTCTCCGCATGGTTTCCTCAGCAGTGCCGGCGCGTGCCGACCGTAAGACGTACGACGAAGCCTATTTCGAAAAATGGTATCAGGACCCGCGAACGCGGGTGCACTCCCCCGATGCCGTGCGCCGGAAGGTTCGCATGGTGGTAAGTGTGGCGGAGTACTTCCTGCAACGAAAGATACGATCGGTCCTTGATATCGGGGCCGGTGAGGGACGATGGCGTGCAGAACTGCGACGGCTGCGCCCCGACATTCGCTACCTGGGTGTGGATCCGAGTGAATATGTGGTGCGCCGGCACGGGAAACGGCGCAATATCAAGCTCGGGACCTTCGAGCAGCTGTCGGACCTCTCACTCGGTAGTGGGTACGATCTGGTTGTGTGTGCGGACGTGTTGCAGTATGTGCCTGACGCTGCCCTGAAGCGCGGCGTACGCCATATCACGACCATCCTGCGCGGCGTCGCGTTCCTGGAGGGCTACACCACGGGTGACGATATGGAAGGTGATCTCGACGATTGGCACCCCCGTGGCCGCGACAAATATCGTCGAATATTCGCGGACGCCGGATTGACGGCGTGCGGCCTGCACTGCTACCTGGCCCGCGGTCCCGCCGAACACGCGGTGGAGCTGGAACTGGCATGAATCGGGGCGACAGGATCTTCGTGGCTGGCCACGCTGGCCTCGTGGGGTCCGCGATCGTTCGCCGGCTCCAGGCGCTCGGCTTCGGCAATCTGCTGGTGAGGTCCCGTCGCGAGCTCGATCTCACCGACGGTCGCGCAGTGACCGCACTCTTTCAGGCGGAACGCCCGCACTACGTATTCTTCGCCGCCGCCAAGGTGGGCGGCATCATGGCGAATCAGGCCTACCCCGCCGATTTCATACGCGAAAATCTCCTCGTGCAGACGAGCGTCATCGACGCCGCGCTTGCCGCGCAGGTGAAGAAGCTCCTCTTCCTGGGCAGCTCCTGCGTCTATCCAAAGTTTGCGGACCAACCCATTCGCGAATCGTCCCTACTCACGGGCGCACTGGAACCGACGAACGAAGCGTACGCCATCGCAAAGATCGCTGGCATCATCACCTGCCAGAGTTTCAATCGCCAGCATGGCACCCGATATATCAGCGCAATGCCAACCAACCTCTATGGCGAGAACGACAACTTCCACAACCTGGACGGCCACGTGCTGCCCGTGCTGCTCAGGCGCGTGCACGACGCAAAAATCACCGGCGCGCCAGACGTCACGGTATGGGGCAGCGGCACACCCCGTCGTGAATTTCTGCACGTGGACGATCTCGCCGACGCATGCGTGCACCTCATGCAGCACTGGGCCGAGCCAACCGCCGACGGCTCACTCACCGGCGGCCCCGACGCAGTGAATCAGATTGTCAACATCGGCTTCGGCGAGGATATTTCCATTCGCGAGCTGGCAGAATTGATCAAGGAGCTCGTTGGCTACGAGGGCGAATTGCGCTGGGATTCCAGCAAGCCTGACGGAACCCCACGGAAGCTCCTCGACTCCACTCGGCTGCACGCCACCGGTTGGACTCCAGCCATCTCCCTGCGCGACGGCATTGCCCGCACCTACGCGTGGTTTCTCGCGCACGAGCACGAGGCCCGCCTCGGCACCTAGCCGTATCCGCCACGCCGTACGCCTCACCTCCGCCGCACGCCTCACCTCCCCCGTACGCCGCCCCCCGCACGGACACGCCGCACGCCGTACGCCTCACCTCCGCCGCCCGCTTCACGTCCGCCGTACGCCGCCCTCCGCACGCCCTCATCACTCGATCCAAACAAACTCTCTATCCGCCATGAGAGCGAATTGGGCGGACCAGCCATGTCCGTACCCCTTCGTCCGCACAAAACTTTCCCGGTATCTGCATCCCGTGATCCCCTCCAGGAATTCGCCAGGAAACGCTGCCGGGTCCACGAACACCGCATTCACGCCATGCTGGTCCACGGTGATGAACCGGTAGCCCCGACGCTCGAAGAAGCTGGTCCATCCCGCCACCGAACAGCCGAAGTACAGATTGTTGCCGCGCCCTCGGCGCGCGCGAAACGAATCGGCGTAGGGCACCGTGACGCGCATGTCCGGCCCGAAGCTCGCGTTGTATTCCACCACGCAGATCTTCGGCCGGAAGCCGCCGTCGAATAGCGCCTCCGCGATGTGGAAATCAACGCCATCCACATCCAGCGAGAAGACATCGGGATCAGCCTCCCGCGCGCGCCCGAGCAGTGCGGGCACCGCCGCCCGCGTCACGAACATCGAGATGGACTCCGTGCCGTCACACAACTCACTGAAGATCGCGCGACCTCGGCGCGACTTCGCGCGATTGCCTTCCACCCAGATACCGCTGAAGCGGTGGACGAGCGCGAGCCAACTGGTGTTGTTCTCCAGGCCATCGCCGGAGCCGATCTCCACGAAATACCGGTTCTCACGGAGGAGCTGCCCGCGAAGGACGTCGACAATGCCATCCTCGCCGTTCTGGCTGAAGCCGGAAAACTCCCACGTGTCGGGGCGCGTGGGATCGACGACGCGCGCCGCGCTCGCCACAGCGCCGCGCGTCAACGACATGTTGATGCGCGGCATGCCGCGCAGGCCGGCGATGTAGCGGTGGATCTTCATCGGGAAACGCGCCAACAGATAGCCGTCGACACGATCAGTGCCGCTTGTGATCCCCGTGACATGCCATGTCGATCACCACCGTACTGGCGAGCAGCAACACGTCGTCCTGGTGGGGCGCGATGTCCACGCCGTACGTATCGGCCCAGGTAAACCACTGCTTCGATACCGTTGCCGCCGGCGTGTCTCCGCGCCGAAACACGTATTCGTGATCGAGAAAATCGCCCTCGGCAACCAGGTCGTCGGGGCCGGGCACGTCCACGTGGAAGGTGCAATGAAAAAGCGTGAACACGTCCTTCGTGACTACCGCCGCCAGCTCGCCGTTGCGAAACACTTCGTACTTGGGTCCCCACGAAAGCAACTGCTGCTTGATGAACGCCAGCTCGTTGCCTGCCATGTCCTGGAACGAGAGTTTGGCGCCAAGGCTGAGCGCCTTGCCATCCACGAAAAACGCATCGCGGCCGTCAGTGTCCTGGATCGTGAAGTCGTCGCCCAACGAAAACAGTTTCTGCTTCAGGAGATATCGCACTGCCGGTCTCGGTGTGAGGCGTGGTCGCGCGGAACGCTTGCCGCAAGGGAAGTTTGTCATGATGCACGGTCCCGAGATAGATCCCCGTGCATCAACGCCCGCTAACGCCCGCTAACGCCCGCTAACGCTCGCTATGCCGCCACCGCCTCTCCATCAAGTACTTCACGTACACGACCCAGCAGGCTCTTGGCCGTAAACGGCTTTTGCAGGAAGGCTGTGCACGGGTCCAGCTCGCCCCGGCGGCTGATGTCCCCATCCGTATAGCCCGACACGAACAGCACGCGCATGCACGCGTCACGCGCCAGCAGCGCCTCGGACAACTGCTTGCCACCCATCTCCGGCATGACCACATCCGTCAGCAGCAGATCGATGGGCCCCGGATGCTGGTGCGCAACGGTCAACGCATCGCGACCGTTCCGTGCTTCCAGTACGGTGTAGCCGTGACGCTCCAGGATACGCGCGCCCAGCGCGCGAACCGCTTCCTCGTCCTCCACGAGCAGCACCGTCTCCACGCCGCGCGGCGCCACCGTGGACATGGTGCCCGATCCGATGGCTTCCGCCGGCTCCTCGTGCTGCGGCAGGTATACCGTGAAGGTTGTCCCGCTCCCGATCTCGCTGTCCACATCCACCCCGCCATGGAGCGTCTCCACGATGGCGTACACCGTGGACAGTCCGAGTCCCGTTCCCTTGCCGGGTCCTTTCGTCGTGAAAAAGGGCTCGAAAATGCGAGCGCGGGTGGCCGGATCCATGCCCATCCCGTTGTCGCTCACACTCAACCGGACATAGCGGCCCGCAGCCAGGCGCAGGTGCGCCGCACCTCGCTCGAAGGACACGGTGCTCGTCGTCACCGTAATCGTGCCGCCATTCGGCATCGCGTCGCGCGCGTTCACCACCAGGTTCATCAGCACCTGCTCGATATCCGACGGATCGGCCTTCACGGTTCCCAGCCGTTCGCTCGGCTGCCAGTCGATGGTGACGTCTTCACCGATCACCCGACGCAGCATCTTCTCGAGATCCGTGAGCACGGCGTTCAGGTCCAGGCAACGCGGCTGCCGGATCTGCCGACGGCTGAATGACAGCAGCTGCTTGGTGAGCGCACCAGCGCGGGTGGCGGCTTTCTTGATCTCACGGACGTCGTCGCGCCGCGGATCCGCGCGGTCGATGTCCGTAAGCAGGAAATCAGCATAGCCGTTGATGGCCGTCAGCAGGTTGTTGAAGTCATGCGCAATGCCGCCGGCAAGACGCCCCACAGCCTCCATCTTCTGCGACTGGCGCAGTTGCTCCTCGCTGCGGCCAAGCGCGTCCTGAGCTCGTTCACGCTCCTTGATCTCACCCTCAAGCCGCAGATTTGCCGATGCCAGCGCATGGGCGCGGTCATCCGCCATCTCATAGAGGCGAACCATGAACGCCAGCCCCAGGGCCAGCAAGGAACCCAGCAGGAAGACTGCCTCGGGCAACCATGAACGGCGCGACGCCAGCTCCGCTTCCGTTGGCCACACGCGCAATGACCATGCAGCACCGCGGTCACCAATTGGCGCGGAACCAGCCCAGCGCTGCTCCAGGTCGCGCGTGCCGGTCGCCCGCGAAAACAACTCACTGCCATCCGCGAAGATGGCCACTGAATAGCCAGTCACGTCCGTGACGCTCAATGCCTGACGCATCACCGTGGGAATGAGGCTCTCCGCAATCACGGCACCGGCGCCGCGAGCGGTGGGCACGGCGGTAAAGAACATCGCCATGCCATTCGCGCCGAACAACGGCGGGCTCGTTGTCACCACCCCGGTACTCCGTGCCGCAGCGGCAACGGCCGCGCGTTCAGCAGCGTGCTCCCTGGGACTGTCCACGGCGGATGCCGTTCCGGGAATGGACGCGACGTCGCGGTTGGCGGAGTCCATCAGCGAGATGGAGTGATACAGCTCCGCCTGCACGATGTGCAACGCCTCCACTTCCCAGGCGCCACGTGACTGCGCGTCACCTGGATTGCTGCTCGCAAGCTGCGTGAGCGACTGCGAGTGTTCCCACAAGCGGCTCTGAATGAGCGCAGCGAGTGAATGGGCCTTGAGCGAAACGGATCGCTCGATCTCGCGCTCCTCGCGTTGGTGCAGCGTGACGCCGAGCGTCGCACTCAACGAGAGAACCACAACGGCGGTGAGCGCGGGCAGCGCGCGATGCCTGCGCGCAAGCCGCACGAGCCAGAACTGTCCGGTGGTCACTTGCCCGCCCCCGCCCGGCCCGTACGCATTAACGCCGCACGCGATTCCGCCGCATCACGGGCAAGTGCCGGTTCAGGGCTGCCTCGCATCGCGACATACCGGCGCAACGCCTCCGCTGCTCCCGCCGAATCCCCGGCCTTTTCGGCAAGCCGGGCTTCGTCGCGCAGCGTGGTGGAGTAGAACATCGCGCGGCCGAAAAAGAAGTAACGGCGACGCACGGCAAACAATGCGGCGCGCGTATCGCCAAGCCGTTCATACAAGCGGGCCGCGGCAAGGTTGCCGATGGCCTGGATGGGTTCACCCGGCGATGAGCGCAGGTAGGCATCGAGCGAATCGACGGCGCTCCGCGCGGTGGGCTCCAGCTCCATCACCGCGAGCTGTGCGGTGAGCAGGAGTGCGCAGGCCTTGCGGAACGGCGGGTTCGAGAGCGTGTCGTGCACGTCGAGGTTGGCGACCATGATGCCCGACACACGCCGGGCGCCACTGGTATCCCCCTGCGACAGCGACCAAAGCTCGGCAAGGCACAAGTCGCCGAAGTAGACTGGATCCTTGCCGCGCTGGTGCGTTCCCGGAACAGGGCCCCCCAACGCTGCCTTCGCGCGCAGCGCTTGCGCGGCCGCGGCCGCGCCGGTGGTATCGCCGTCCCAGAACAGTGCGTCCCGCACACGGTCAAAGTTGTCGGAACCCGCAATCACCGCGCGCATGGAGTCCAGCAGCGCAAGCGCGAGCTGCGGACGGCCGCGATCAAGTGCCAGGTCATGGCGCACCATGAGGTCCAGCCATGCGCGCGAGGGCGGCGCATTCTTTGGCGTGGGCGTATCCGCCACGTATTGCGCGGACTCGATCTCGCGCCCGAGGAAGCGCGGGGCCTCTTCGATGGTGACCATCGCCATCGTGTTGAGCGAATCCCTTCGATCAAGGACCTTTCGCACACCGGCAGCGTCGCGCTTGGCCACCGCCACGGCCCAGCGCACGCCATCCCGATTTTCGCTCGCGCTATCGGCGGCCAGATACAGAGCGCCCAGTTGCGCCGCCTTCAACGAATCCCCGTTCTCGAGCTCAAGGATGATCAGGTGCTCCATCGCGGGCGAGAACGTGGAATCCAGGGCGATCGTCCGATTGAAGCCGTCCGCCGCACGCGCATGCGCGTCGAGGATGCCGGCAGCGGCGCCATAGTGAAAGAGAACGTCGGCAAGCTCGAACTGCGCGTCCGCACGGTCAGGCGCCAACGCGGCATACCGTTGCTTGGCGGCGATGAGTTCCGCGCCACTCGCCGGTCCTGGGAAATTCGGCCCGGTGGTGGCGAGCAAAAGGGCCTGGTCGCGGATGCCGAGTCGGTCCCGGTGACGCCACGCGATGGTCACACCACGCACGCGATCTGATGGATTGCCCGCCCAGCCCGACGCAGTCGCAAGACCGAGCCCGGCCAGCGCAAAGGTGGAGTCGAAACCGATGGCCCGGTCGAACTGCTTTGCCGCCGCGGCAAAATGCGCGCGACGATAGAGTGCGGAGCCATCCAGATACGCCTGGAGGGCAGGAAGGGGAACGCCGGCGAAGGTACCCAGCCGATCGCCCTCTCCGGCGCGCAACGCAAGCAACTCGCTGGCGAGCCTGTCCACCAGAACGGGAAGGCTGTCTGCCGGGCCACTGACCGACCGCGGCGAGTCGGCCCGTCCGTCGCGCACACGCAACAGAGACGCCGTGATCGTCAGTCGCTGCGCGTTGCCCGAAATACTGCCGATGAGCAGTTGGCCCGCACCAACCTGCTCGGCGAGGTCGAGCGCGCGCTCACGGGCCAGGTCGGCGGTATCCGCGCCTGCCGCTCGCCGCCACGCACTCAGGATGGTGCGCGGATCAACTGACCGAGGGCCACCCTCACCGGTGAGCTTGGCGGCGAGCAGGTCCAGCATTCCCTCGCGCAGGTAGCGCAGCGATGGATCGGCACTCACGAGACTGAAGGGCAGCACCGCTACCTGACGCTCGTCGAGCTGGCGAGGACGCGGTCGAAATGCAAAGGCACCAGCCAGCACCACGGCAACGGCCGCGCACGAAAGCGCCGTGCGA
This sequence comes from bacterium, assembly GCA_040003455.1. Classification (GTDB taxonomy): domain Bacteria; phylum Gemmatimonadota; class Gemmatimonadetes; order Gemmatimonadales; family Gemmatimonadaceae; genus AG11. Next base: position 9,651 of record JBDUCM010000005.1, on the reverse strand, counting down.
AGCAGGCGCCGATTCCTCGTCTCGCGCGTGATGGGCACGCCGGCGATGGGCGTGACCGGCCGGCCTAGCGCGTTCCGGATGTCGGCAGCCGATGCGGGCCGGTCCGAGGGACGCTTTTCCAGGCAGCGCATGACGACATCCGACAGTGCGAGCGGCACCTTCGGATTGCGCACGTGCAGCGATTCCGGAATTTCGGCGATGTGCGCCACGAGCATCTCGTGCGCGGAACGCTTTCCGAATGGTGCCTCGCCCGCCAGGAGCTCGTAGGCAAGCAGCCCCCAGGCGTACAGGTCCGCTCGATGATCGGTGTCCGGATCCCCCGCCGCTTGCTCGGGAGCCATGTACGTGGGGGTCCCCACCGCCATGCTCGGGCCCGTGAGATTCGCCCCATCCGTGTCGGTTGCCGAGTTGGCAATACTGAGCGCCTTTGCCACGCCAAAGTCCGTGACCACGGCGTGCGCTCCACTCATCAGGATGTTGTCGGGCTTGATGTCACGGTGCACGATGCCGTGCTCGTGCGCATACGCCAGCGCGTCCACCACATCGTACAACACCTTGAGGGCATCGCTCATCGACAGCATGCCGTGCTGTTCCACCCGCTTGCGGAGCGACTCGCCCTTGATGAATGGCATGGTGTAGTACGGGGTGCCCGATGCATCACCCGCTGCCAGCACCGGCACGATGTGCGGATGCTGCATACCAGCAACCAACTGGATCTCGCGCTTGAAGCGCTCCGTATTGATGCCCGCCGCGAGATCGAATGGGAGCACCTTCACCACCACGAGGCGGTCGAGCGCGCGCTCCCGCGCAACATACACACGGCTCATGCCACCACCGCCGAGCTCGCGCTCGATGGTATAGGAATCTCCCAGTGATTGTTGTACGTGCGTTCTCAGCACGTTCGCGGCGGGATCGGAATTCGAGGACGTCATCGTCATCATCCAGTATCGGCGCAGGCGCGCGAAGAATGAGCAGGCTTTTAACTCGCCTGGCGAGCGCGGCGGCACTGTCTCTTCGCACGCACACACGTGTCGCAGATAGCGGACGAAATGCGCGCGTGACCTGAGTCACACGAGTAGGACAATGCATTGCGGCGCAATGGGTTGGACTATCCGCAGACATTGGCAGCAAAGGTGCCCTGTCCAGTGGTGTGCGATCAGCCGTTGACGCACAACCGCCGCAATCACGCGGCATTGCTGAGGAGGCTGTAATGACCACGATCCGTTATGCGATGGCTGTTGGAAGCGCGCTCATGCTGGCGACCACGGTTGCCGGCGCACAGGGACGAGTCGCGGTTGACCCGCGCTATGGCACCGCGGCCGGCGCCTACGACCCGCGCTATCCCTCAGCGACACAGAATCAGGGCACGTATGATCCGCGCTATGATTCGCGGTCGTCGGAGTACGATCCGCGCTACGATGTCAGGTCGAACGTGTATGACGCACGACTCGACCGGCGCGACCGCCGATACGACGCGCGTTACGCGGCGGTCTATGAGCGGCAGGTTCGTGAACGGCGCCTGGAACTGGCCCGAATTGAACGGCAACGCGAGGAGTTGCGGCTCGAGCGCCAGCGCGAACTGGCGAGACTGGACCGCCAGCGCGAGCTGGCCCGACTGGAACAGGTGCGCCGCGACAATGACCGCGCTCGTCGAGACCGCGACCGTGACGATGATCGGGAGCACGGCCGCGGACGGGGCCACTCATAAAGCCCCGTGAGCATGAGCGTGAGCTTCCAGCACTGAGCATGTCAGAGCTCGAGCTCGGGCTCAAGCTGGAGCTCGGGCCCTGATGTGCTCAATGCTGGAGGCTCACGCTCACGCTCATGCTCCGTTCCGCCGCCGCTCCCCGGACGACCTCAGCCTCGGTCCGCCGGAAGCGCGACGCGCTCGGAGCCAGCGGAGTTCTGAAGCTTGGCCATGAAGCGTTGTGACTCCGAGATGCGCTCGATTTCGATGGACATCGCGTCAACCGCCTGCTCGATGCGTGCGAGCTGATCGTTCATCGCCGGATTCACGGCCGGCACATCCTTGCTGCGCTCGATTCGCCTGCCGAACGCGCGAGCAAGCGGCCACCCGATCACGATCACGCCGCACATGATGAAGAACCCATACGCCAGTTCCACCGCCTGCGGCGGGATCTCGTTTCGCCCGTACGGTGATGGCGGCGTAGGCGGCACAAGGATGAATCCGTCGCCATTGGCAGTGGCACTCCTGGCATCTTGAGCCGCCTGCCGCGCATCCTGAGCGGCTTCCTTGGCAGCTTCCTGGGCTGCTTGCGTCACGTCCTTGATCTGCTGCTTGAGTTCGGCATTGGCCCTGGCCGGGCCACTCCCCGGGGCGGACTGACCCGTCGCCTGCCGCGCCATACCAAGCGCATCCCGTGTTTCGGTCATGTCACCGCCATCGCATAGTGCCTCGAAAGGTGCCGTGATCGGCCAGCGTCACGGTGTTTCCAATGTAGACCCTACGCCCGGTGCATGCGAGAAGTTACGGCGATGGGTATCCTCCCTCCCGCGCCAGGAGTGCCGCCTTGCGTGCTATGCCCCAGCGATAGCCGCCCAGACCGCCGTCCCCACGCACCACGCGATGACAGGGGATGAGCACTGCGATCCTGTTGCTGGCGCACGCACGCGCCACGGCGCGCGCCGCAGTGGGTCGCCCCAACCCGGTGGCAACCGCCTGATAGGACCGCGTTGCCCCCTCCGGGATCTGCTGAAGCGCTCGCCACACTTGCCATTGAAACGCCGTCGCCCGCACGTCCAGCGGCAGTGACTCGGCACTGGTGCCCCCTTCCACGTGCGCCACCACCGCGTCCACCAGGCGATCGTTCGCGTCCGTTGCCCGTACCAGCTCTGCCTCGCCGAATTCCGCGCGCAGCGCCGAGACCAGGGTTTGCTCGTCGTCGCCCAGCGACACGCTGCAAACCCCCCGTTCCGTGACGGCAACAAGGAGCAGGCCGAGCGTGGTCGGCACCACAGTGTAGTGGATGGTCACCCCCGTGCCCCGCCGGCGATAGGCGCCAGGGGTCATGCCAAGGGCCGCGTCCGCAGTCTCGTAGACTCGGCGCCCCGAGGCGAACCCCGCTTCATAGGTCGCGCTGCTCACCGTCTGTCCGTCGCGCAACGCCTCCTTGAACGCGCCGACGCGCAGCTGTTCCTGGTACCGCTTGGGTGAGATACCTACCACGCGCGTGAACGTGCGCTGCAGGTGTGCCGCGCTCACCCCGGCTTCGCGCGCCAGGCGCGCCAGGGGCAACGGCTCCTCCACGTGAGCGTCGATGTACGAGCGAACACGCTCGGCGAGCGCAAGATGTGAGTCCGTACGGCGTGGCATCATGGTCTGCATGGAAATCCTCACGGTTGATGTGAGGAAAAATGGCTTCTGGGCGAAGAGGCAAGCTATCCGAAAGATGATCGAATGACGCGCCGCGACTGAGGGGCCGTGTGCTTCCACGCGGGTCATGCGCCATCTTCCTCGCGTGGAAAACCTCACGCACTCTCTGGTCGGCGCGGCCCTGGCGGAGCTCGCCCTACCTCGCGCCGCCGCCACCCCGCAGCGGCGCTTGTTCTTCTGGGCCGGAATCATCGCGGCAAACCTCCCGGACGCCGATCTGCTCTATACCGGGATCACGCCGCCGCCACTCGGCTATCTCCTGCATCATCGGGGGCACACGCACACGGTGCTGGGCCTGCTGGTGCAGGCCGCGCTCATTGGGTTCGTGTGCCTGATCCCTGCGGTTGGCAGGACGGTACGGCTGTCGCAAGGACGGTTCTGGACGCTGATCGCGCTCTGTCTCGCCAGCCATGTCACTCTCGACTGGTGGAACAGCTACGGCGTACATCCCTTCTACCCTCTCGATATGCACTGGTACTACGGCGACGCCGTTTCCATCTTCGAGCCATGGCTCTGGGTGGTACTCGGTGCTGCCGCCGTATTGAATGCGCGCGGTGATCGTTCGCGCCTGTTGCTGATCGCATTGTTCGCCGTGGCGGCCGTTGCGCTGGGTGCCTTCGGTTTGATACCAAGAGGCGCCCTGCTGGCGCTCGTATGTGTGGCGGCGCTGGTCACGTGGGGAATGCGCTCGCAAACTGCACCCCGTCGCTCCCTCGCGGCGCTCGTTGCGGCCACGATGTTCGTGGCGGCCATGTTCGGGTTGAAGCAGGTTGCCCGCGCGCGAACGGTGGCGTCCATGCCTGCCCCCGAGCGCAATCACCTCGTGGACGTGATACTCAGTCCGCGACCCGCAAATCCGGCGTGCTGGACCGCGTTGGCGATTTCCGCAGAAGCAGGTGCGCCGGAGTACGTGTTGAGGCGAGCGGTCGTCCCGATGATTCCGGGAGTGATTGCGTGCGATGCGAGCGTACGTACGGTGCAATGGGATGAGCCGCAACGGCAATCGCTCACCGCATTGCGCGCATTGGCGCACGACGACTGTGCGGCGCGCGCGTGGTTGCAGTTCGGTCGCGCACCGATGGTGGGCGGCGGGTCCATCTCCGACGCGCGTTTTGGAAACAGCGCCGCGGGGAATTTCAGCGCGATGACATTGACGCGTGCACCCGGCGCGAACGCGTGTCCGGCGCATCTCACGGATTGGGTCTTGCCGCGAAGCGACCTGTTGGCCGGACCGGGCGGTGTGTAGGCGATCCGAGCCTAGAACCAGGCCTTGATCCGAACGCCCTCGCCTTCGCTCCGCAGCGTTACCGAATGTCCGCGTCCGCGCATGGTCGCATGTACGCCGGCTATCTCCGCGGCTTCCACCTGCATGCTCTCGAGCGACAGCACATGCAAGGCACCGTGGGAGAGATCAGCCACGATCGGCGTGCCCGTGCCAGACACACGGCGAAGGTGAATCCCCGTGCCCGCGCCATAGATCAGCGTCGTGGCGGTTCCACCGTGGACGCTCCGTACCGCGATGTGCTGCTCGGGCGCGGCCGTTGGCCGCTCATCGAACATGAGCAGGAGCGCCATGGCGCCGAGCACGATGATGGGTACACCTACCATGGCCCCGAGCGTTGACCGGATCAACGAATGCGGACGTTGCCTGACGGGTAGTTGTCCAACGGACACTGGAGTCGAGATATGCAACCGCTCGCGCACCCGCATAGCCTCAGCTCCAGAGCAAGAATTTGAACGCCGTGCAAGGACTGGAGTTCGGATTTCACAAAACATCCGGCGAATTGCCATTCCAGAATTCCTGCGGTTCCCTCAATTCGAATCCTGCCTGTCGAGCGCTACCTGTTCAAACACGTTCGTGCCGGTGCCATCTCGCGTTTCCCAGGTGAAGTGCTCGTAAATGCGAATGCGTCCATCCAGGGCAATCTCCACGTCGCAGTTTGAGTGCCCGCCGTGAATTCCTCCCGATGCCTCGCGCTGGGCATAACGAAAATGGAGTGTGTTGCCTTCGATGCGACCGACCAGGCGGCCCCGCGCGATGCTCCCTCCCGAATATTCCCCGACGATCCGTGAGCCCCGCTGTATCAACTGGAGGCGCGTGTCGGCACTGACGACGCCGATCGCCGCCGTCGCGCTCACCTGAAAGGAAAGGCCATCGAGATTCATCGGGGTCACCGGATGTGTGGTGCGCAAGAACAGCGGTACACGCGGGAACGGTCGACCAGGCACCTAAAGACATTCAATACGATCGTCGCACGATGACCGTCCGACTGGCCACGGCAAAGGTTCACAGAGCACTGATCAACGCTTGCACGACACCGTTACATGTGAGCCGGCAACAAACGCATGCCGACCTTTGATCGCGCGATGCCCGTGTCTGCGCAATCGAAGCAGGTCACGGCGCGCCGAGAGTCGCATTCGATGTGCTGAATGTGGAACGTGGCGCGCATAAAGTCGACCGCGGCCTGATCGGCGTGGACCTGAATGTGTGCGAAGTTGACCGTGACTCGCGCAATGCCAGCCCGGACGTGCGCGAAGCCTGACTTCGCGCGCGCAAAGTCCGACTCGTCGTGCTCAAAGCCTGACTTGGCGCGCACAAAGCCCGACATGAACTGCTCGAAGACTGACTTGGGGTGCGCAAAGCCTGACCTGACGTGCGCAAAGTCTGACTTGGTGCGCACAAAGCCCGACATGAACTGCTCGAAGTCTGACTTGGTGCGCACCAAGTCTGACTTCGCGTGCACATAGTCTGACTTCGCCTGCACAAAGTCTGACTTCGCGTGCACAAAGTCTGACATGAACTGCGCAATGTCTGCCTTGGAGCGGCAAGAGTGAACTACACATTGAACGATCCATCCCGAACATCGAGCAAAGTCTCCCGTACAAAGGGTGACCGGCGCTACACAACAGTCCTCCGGGACTATACAGCGCGCGGGGCAGGCAACACATCGCACGCGACCAGCAGGACGGTGGACCATGCGCGCCGAACCGTGGGCAGGGGAGGCTACACGGTGAACGACCCTCACTAGACGCTGAGGCAGGCGCATCATACGGCGAACCACGGGCCCTGTACGCAGGACCAACGGCGCCAGACAGTGCGACAGGCAATCCGGACGGCTGGTCGCATCATGACTGCACGCCGGTTCGCGTGACCGTACGGCAAACGCGCGAACAATACGCTGGGCAGGGCGCACGACACATCGAACCACGCATTCCGAACGCCGCTGATGCGTCCTGAACGGAGAATGACGCGTCCTACACGGAAAATGCGGCGCCGTACGCCCCCGGCCGCGGGCAGCGCGCCTTGCTTCGGCAACTCGCAACTGTAGTAGATGCAGGCCTTTACACCCTCGCCGGCAGGTACATGTCGAAGGTGGTGCCCATGCCGAGCGTGGACTCGCAATGAACCAGCCCGCCATGCTGCTGCACCACGCGTGACACCACGGCAAGCCCAAGCCCGGTACCTGTGGCCTTGGTGGAGAACAACGGGTCGAAGATGTGTTCGAGCACTTCGGGGGCGATGCCGCTGCCGGTATCGCGCACCTGCACATACCCGAACACCCCGGGCCGCGCCCACTGGTTCGATCGCGCGAACTCGTCGCTGATTTCGCGCGCACCAACACCCACGGCAATTCGCCCCGCGCGCCCCACGGCATCGCGCGCATTGAGCAGCAGATTCGCAATCGCCTGCTCAATCTGTACGGGATCGCCGTCGAGCAACGGTGTGCGCCCGGCATCATGCGTGAGCGTGACGTCGTGCGGAATGGACGACCGGACAAGCTGGAGCGTACTCACCACGCGCGCGTTGAGATCAACAATCTCGTAGCGACGCGCCTGCGTCCTCCCGAGAGAAAGCAGTTGGCGCACGATCTCGGTGGCCTTGCCCGCTGCGTGCTGCGCATCCGCCACGGCCAGCACGTCATCGGCGCCAACAGCCGTATCGAGGATGGCGAGGTTACCCAGGACCACCGACAGGCAGTTGTTCAAGTCGTGCGCGACGCCGGCCGCGAGTACCCCCATCAACTCCACCCGCTGTAGGGACTCGAGATGGCGTTCGAGCGTCTGGCGACTGGCATCGTCTTTCCGCCGCTGCTCCAGGAGCTGCATGCGTGTGATGGCGCCGGCGAGTTGCGTGCCCAACACCACCAGAGCCTCGAGCTCGGCGTCCGTGGGAGCGATCACCCCTTCCTCACCAAACGAACCGACCCCCAGCGCGCCAACCACTGTGGGCCCCAGCACCATCGGGATGTTGAGGATGGTCCGGTTCCCCAAGGCAGCCACCATCGCCTTGTTGGTACGAGGGTCCGCGGCGGCTTCCAGCACCAGCACAGGCGCCTGGCCGGCAATCAGCTCCGCCAGCATCGCATCCCCCGCAATCACGACCTTGGGACACTTCTCCAGCACGAGTTCCTGCATGGACCCTTCGACCTGCACCACGCGGATGTAGTCGGGGTCTTCCGGTTCGAGCAACGCAAGCCACGCCGTGCGATACCTGGTCTGGCTCCGTACGGCGTCATACGTCAACTCCACCAGCTCGCGCAACGTGGTCGCGCGCTGGAGCACGCTCGCATGACGAAGGACTTCCTGCAGATTGATCGGCAGGCAACGCTCCCGTGTGGCCCCGACACCTCCTGCTACGCGCTCTTGACCTCGCTCACCAGCTTCACGAGCGACGCCTTGGCATCACCGAACAACATGCTCGTCGAGGGCGCGTTGAACAACGCGTTCTCGATACCGGCAAACCCGGCCGCCATGCCGCGCTTCAACACGATCACGTGCTTCGCCTTGTCCGCATCAAGGATCGGCATGCCGTAGATGGGCGACGCGGGGTCCGAACGCGCCGCGGGATTCACCACGTCGTTCGCCCCAATCACCAGCGCGACGTCCGTCTGCGGAAACTCGCCATTGATCTCGTCCATGTCGTACAGACGGTCGTACGGCACGTTGGCTTCCGCCAGCAATACATTCATGTGGCCAGGCATGCGGCCGGCCACTGGATGGATGGCATATTTCACCTCGCCGCCGCGCTTCTCGATCTGCTCCGCGAGTTCGCGCACGGTGTGCTGCGCCTGCGCCACCGCCATGCCGTACCCGGGAATGATGATCACGCGTTGCGCATAGGCGAGCTGCACCGCAGCGTCCTCCGCCGAGATGGACCGCACCGGCGCCGCTGAGCCGCTGCCCACTGCCGCCGCTGCGGGTCCGCCGCCGAAGGCACCAAACAGCACGTTCGCGAACGAGCGATTCATCGCCTTGCTCATCGCGATGGAGAGCAGGAACCCCGACGCTCCATCGAGCGAGCCGCAGATGATCAGGATGCTGTTGCCAAGCGCGAAGCCGGTGGCCGCCGCCGCCAGGCCGCAGTATGAATTGAGCAGCGCCACCACCACGGGCATGTCCGCGCCGCCAATGGGAATGACCATCAAGATCCCCAACATCGCGGCCACAGCAATCATGCCGTAGAACGCCGCGGCCTGCGTGGGATCGAGCACCACCAGCACCAGCATCACCATCGCGCCGAGAAACAGCACGCCGTTGACGAAGTTCTGGCCCTTGTAGGTGATGGGCTGTGACGGAAGGAGTTCCTGGAGCTTCCCGAACGCCATCAGTGCGCCCGTGACGGTGAGCGATCCGAGCAGCACCTCGAAGCCGAGCGCCGCCATCTTCGCGGTCTCGATGGATCCGTCGCCGCCGTGGAAGGCGTTGTAGTACTCGCTCACGCCAACGAGGGTGGCTGCGAGTGCCCCGAAGCTGAGCGACATCGCGATTCGCTGCGGCAACGCGGTGGTCGGCACCCACATGCCAAGCGGATAACCGATGAGCGTCCCGACCACGAGGCCGGCGGCAATCCACCGATAGTCAACGATGTCGTGATTGACGAGCGTGCCGCATACGGCGATGAGCATGCCCACCGCCGCCAATTGCATGCCGCGTCGTGCCTTGTCCACCTGGGTCAGGCTGCGCAGCCCCAGGATGAAGAAGACCGACGCGATGACGTAGCTGAGTTGTACGAAGTCTTCGCGCATCTATTGCTTCGTCGCGGCAGGAGCCTTGGGGACGTCGCGCTTGAACATCTTCAACATGCGGTCGGTGATGAGGAACCCGCCCACGATATTGGTGGTGGCGCACACGACAGCCACAAACCCGAGGATGGTCGCGACCTGGCCGTGCTTGCCCCCGGCCGCCACCAGCGAGCCCACGAGCGAGATGCCCGAAATGGCGTTGGTGGCCGACATGAGCGGCGTGTGCAACAGCGG
>JBDUCM010000194.1:0-8939 GCA_040003455.1 bacterium | reverse complement strand
CCGGAATTCGCAGGCTTCTACGAGGCCGTGTACACCTCGGCGCTCGACGGCGACAACGAAGCCCTGGATCAATTCATCGTCCAGGCGTAGTGGGAAACGCGAGGAGCGCGTCCCTCTAACTGCATGAAGGCAGCGGGGCGAGCCGCGTGGGCGGTGCGCCTGGAGCCATCCATCACCGCGCGCTGCGCACGATCCGTCTGGGACTCCTCATGCAGACACCTCCTGTATCCACGACGGACGTACTGAGCGCGCTCCTCGCGTTCGTGTCCGCGCTCAGCATCGCCAGTGAACGCGCCGTCGCCGTGATGAAGACGTTCATACCATGGATGCGCGACGAAAATCCAGGATCGGACACCTTGAAGCCGGGGCAGGAAGAAGGAAGACGATTCGCTGTATTTGCCGTGTCGTACGTGTGCTCCCTCGGCATCTGCCTCGTCGTCTCGAACGGCTCTACCGTGGTCCTCGTACCGGCAACGGACGCAATGGCAGCCCACACGATCTCCGCCTTCGCGGTCGCCTTCCTCGCCATGGGGGGATCTGCGTTCTGGGCCCAGGTCATCGGAGTGCTCAGCGCAATCAAGGATGTGCAGAAACCGAAGGCACCGGCAGTAAAGCCCGCCTCGTTGAACCCCGTGCCGTAAACAGAACTGCACGACATCATTTTACCCTCAAGCCACAGGAAATACGCATGGCCACCGCGAGTGTGGTAGTAAAAGTCACCGCCATCAACGTTCACGTGCTCATTGGAGATCGTGAGGTTCCTCTCGCAAACGACGGCAACACCTGGTCAGGCTCGCTCAATGACGTGCTGTCCTGTGCAGATGCCGTCAAGACACTCCGCATCATCGCCCCAGCCTTCACCGATTGGTCCATCGTGGTGAAGTGCGACGGTGTGAAGGTGCTCGAGGACGAGGGCACCACCAACAAGGATCCATTCGTCAAGCGCTGGCCCACCGTGAACGCCAAACCCGCCCAGCCATGAATCGACGCACCTCCGCGTTGGCAGTGATTGCACTCGTGATCATGCCCGCCACCAGCCAGTCGCAGACCGTCATTGAATCGTCCAGCGGCACCAGCAGCATCGTGCTCAAGGACGGCGGCACCGCAGCCATCAACTTCGGCGACGCCAGCGTGAAGTTGGGGTTCACGCGCGTCGTATCCACCGACCCATGGCGCCTGGGCGCCACGATCAAGGTGAAAGCGAACAACGGTTTTGCCCAACTGTTCGGTCAGGACGCAAAACCGCAGGGTGAGGCGCAGCTCTCGCTCGGCTACATCTGGGACAAGTCCACTCCGATCATCGCAGCGCAGTGGGCCACGGTCTCCGTATCGCACACACGTGCCACACTGAGCCTCGCCACCGCGAACGGAACGAACATCGCACGGCATGACAGCGCGTTTGCCGGAACCGTCGTCACGGGGTACTACAACGCGGCCCTCGCCACCGACGCCATCCTGCCCGGCGACGTGCTGTTCGGAATTGCCGGCGGGTGGGGCGGCCGAAACAACTACGGGTCGGACACACTCACCAAGGTCAGCGTGTGTCAGGTCTCCAACGTCTCCCAGGCCGCAACACCGTACTCCATGGTACAACGCTGCAAGGATGGGAAAACCGGCCCATACGCCGAACGCAACGAAGCCACGGGAAGCGTGGACCTCTTCTGGCTCCAGTCATGGCTCCGGAACAGGGTCGGCATCGATTTGATGGGACGATACGACGGCATCGATACCGGTCGCCCCTTTACCCCGGGCGTGGGCCTGTTCCTCACCGAAAAGGGATCGCCGCTCAACGTACTCGGTGGACTCACCATCGAATGGCAGGGCGGCGGCCGTCCCATCACGGGGTTCCAGGTGGGCATCCCATTCTGATGCGCCGGCCATCGCTCGTTCAACACACGAGCAACACACGAGCAACGCACGAGCAACGCACGCACATGTAGTGAGGGCGATTAGCTGAACACAACGTACACCGTGGCGATCGGGGATTATCCGGCGAAGCATTGCCCCTCGCGCCACGGCATGTACGTTTTGCGGCAAATGTCCCGCCAAGACCTCGAAGCCCTCTTCCTGTCGACCCTTCCTGCCACCGACCGGATCCTCGGTGCGCTGGCCCGTCGGCACGGGCTTTCTGCGGACGCGGCAGAGGAATTCGCCGCGTGGTCCAGAATGCGGCTCGTCGAGAATGACTACGCGGTGCTCGGGAAGTTTCGCGGTGAGTCCTCCATCAGCACCTATCTCACCGTCGTACTCGCGATGCTCTTTCGCGAGTACCGCGTGGCCCAATGGGGACGGTGGCGCCCGTCAGCCGCAGCGCGCCGGAACGGTCCGCTGGCCATCCGTCTCGAAACACTCACGCAGCGCGACGGCCTCCCGGTGGCCCACGCCGGCCAGGTGCTCCGCACCTCCGGTGAGACGGCGCTGTCCGATCGCGAACTCGCAGACATCGTCGCAACATTCCCCAAACGCCTGCGCCCCAAGGCCGTCGATCCCGGCACCGACCTGCTGGAGCCAGTCTCGCCAACCCGCGCCGATGAAACCATCGATGCTGAGGAGAGCGGCGCTGAGGCCAATGCGGCCCAACACGCGCTCCAGCAAGCACTCGACATGTTGCCAACGGAAGAGCGACTCATCGTGCGCATGCACTATATGGAAGAGATGAGCGTGGCCGACATCGCCCGCGGCCTCGCAATTCCACAAAAACCCCTGTATCGCCGACTCGATCGCGTCCTCGGCACCCTGCGAAACCGACTCGAATCTGCCGGCATCTCGCGCGACCTGGTCCGGGAGCTGGCGACCGGCCCACCGTAACGCCCGGTGTGCATCTTCAATCCTGTGCCCCTCTAATCATCCGTATCAGGCCGTCGCCCACGGCGCCTGGACATCACCCGCATCGTCTTGACCCACTCGAAGGACCTCGACCCCGCACGCCTCGCCGCACTCATCGACGGACGTCTCTCTGACGCCGACGCCGCCGAGTTGCGCAAGCAATTGGCGGCCGCGGACGACGATTCACTCGCCGCATTTGCCGATGCGGTCGTCATCGCGGGCGAAATCACCAGCAACCCTGACGTCGCCGGTCACAATTCGCGCGACGTAATTCCCCTTGCGCCGCGCCGCCGACCGCGCTGGGTCCTTCCCGCATTTGCCAGCGCCGCGGCCATCGCGGCGGTCACCGTCATCTCCCTCAGCAGGGCAAGCCGATCCGACGGCTACCCACCCGGCGCGCTGGCGACAGCCGTACCATCATCGGCCGCTCTTCCAGAGTCGCCCCTCTGGAACATCACTCGCGGAGCCGCCGAGCAGCTCTCGCCTCGCGTGCAGGCCGTCCGTATTGGTGTCCTCCTCACTGACCTGGAACTCCGGACCCTTCGTCGCGACACCGTCGCCCGTGAATATGCCTCCCTCTCCGCCTTGCTGGACGGCGTACGAGGGGCCGACTCGATCGCGTCTGCCATGCGCCATGCACCGTCGGCCGCCACTGATCGACAGGCACTCGGTCAAAAGGCGCTCGAGGCAGTCGATCTCTCGCTCGCCCGAGCGGGCGCCTATCTGGAAGCGGCGCGCCTCGCCACCGGCGTCGGCGACACCTCCTTCGTCGATCGCTTTGTCGTCACCGGCCTCGCGGTGGCCCAGCGGAGTCCTCTCCTCGACGACGCCTCCCGCAGCGCGCTGAGGCAAGCCGCCCAGGCACTCGGCAAGCGGCCGAGAAGTGCCGGTGACATACACGCGGTCATGGACGCGTCGCTCAGGGTGCTCACACAGTAAACGACCCTTGGAGCGCCCTCCCGAACATGAGAGTTTTCTAAGGAACGATCCCTCTCCCTCTGTGCATCTGGTCGCTACCCGGCGATGCCCGTAAGTTGACCCCGCTCAGGTAGTCAACTCTCCTCGCAGCGGTTTGCAAAGCCGATCGAGACAGCCGTGGGATCGACGAAGACCCATTCGGTTTGGCCCGTGCTCGGACTGGCCGTCCTGTGCGGCTGTGGCGCATGGTCAGGGGACCGCACCTTTGAGCGTCGCTACCCGGCCCACGACGGCGTCGCACGATTGCTGGCCACCGATCGTCCCTTCGTTGCAAGGCTCAGCGGATCACAGGCGTGGTCCGAATGCGCGGAGTTCCACGAGGCAGGGCAGGCGACCGCTGTATCATGTGCCAACTACAGAAGCAGCGCGGCCCGCCTCGCCGAAGCCGCGACGATCGCTGGCACCGCGCACTCGAAGGCGTCACGCGAAGGGGACCAGGGCTGGGCGATCGCCGCCGCCGATCTCGCAGCACTCGGTAGTCGGAGCGACAGAGTTGACCGGATCGTCGACCGGCTGAGGGAAGTCGTCGGCACTGACGAGACCAACGCGGCGCTACGGAGCGACCTGGCCGTCGCACACCTCGCGCGCTTCGGCCTCCGCTCGGACGCCACCGCGCTGTTCGAAGGGCTCGACCAGATCGAGCGCGCGGCCGCGCTGGACCCAACATCACCGGTGGTGGTCTTCAACCAGGCGCTGATGCTTGAACGCTTGCATCTGGACGTTGAAGCCGCCGCAGCGTGGTCGCGCTACCGCTCGTTGGACGCCACCTCTCGTTGGGCGGACGAAGCGGCACTGCATGTTCGCGTCCTCGCCGCGCGACGCGCCAGCGGCTCCGCGATCGATGCAGCCACAGGGTGGCATGCTGATGTGCGTGCAGATCCCCAGGGCGCGCGCGAGAACGTCCTTGCCGTGCTGTTGCCGACGTGGGCGGAACACGCAAGGAACGGCAATCGCATTGCCGCCGATTCGGATGCGATCGTCATCGCCCACATTGGCGACGTGCTCCTGACGCTGGCGGGCGATTCGTCGGTTGCCCAAATCGCACGACTCACACGCATGCCCACCAGGGGAATGCTCAGAGGAGTGGCCGCGTTCGACAGCGGTGCGCGCGCGTTTCGGAGGGGTGAGTACACGCGAGCGCAGGAGACACTCCAGGTCGCGTCGCGCGTGCTCGTGGCGTCAGGAGCAGCGTCGCTCGTTGGCTGGGCCGACGTGATGGTGGGCTTTGCGTCGATGTACGCGGGCAACTACGCCGGCGCGGATGCCCGCCTTGCCCGCGTTGAGCATGAAGCGACGCATCGCGGCGAGATCGCCCTCCGCGCACGCGCGCTCTGGGGACGCGGCCTCTCGTCCGCGCGTCAGGGCAAAACGGCAACGGCTGTTGACGAATTCACGGCCGCAAGTGCGCTCTTCCGGCGACTTGGCGAGCGCACGAACGAAGGAACAATGCTCGCGCAAGTTGCTGACGTGCTCTTCCTGCTTGGACGAGACGACGCAGCGATGAACGCCAAGCTCAAGTCGCTCGAGGCGATGAGCGTGCGAGGCGACGCCCGCGCACGCACCGGTGCCTTTATCGCGCTCGGCAAAGAGCTTGCCGAGACGGGCCTGCCAGCGGCCGGGGTTGCCGTGCTTCGCGAGGCGGTCGCGCTCGCGCCGGCCAGCACTCGCGTCAACGATCTCCCGGAAGCACTGATTCGGCTCAGTGATGCCGAGATCGCATCCGGTCGCATCGATGGCGGGCGCACGCGTCTCGCGAACGCACGCGCGGCGTTGCGCGCGGTCAAGGACAGCGCCATGCACCAACGGCTGGGCATGGAGGTGAACGCAGCCGAAGCAACGCTCGCGTCGGCTGACGCACCCGCGCTTGCTGTGGCGCGCCTGGGCATGGTGGAGCAGTACTACCGGCGCGGAAATCTCGTGTTCGACCTCGGTGCGCCGTTGGTGCACAAGGCTCGCCTCGAACTGCGTCTTGCCGATACGGCGGGCGCCACTCGCGACCTGCGGGCCGCAGCCGCGGCAATTGCCGCGCACACCGTCAGTGCCACGGACCTGAATGCCACGCGAGATCGCGCGACCGCACGGCGTGATGTCTACCGCGAACTCGTGGCGTTGGCTCTCGCGCGGTCCGACACACTTGCCGCCTTCCTCGCCGCTGAACAGGGCCGAGGCAACCAGATCGCGACCGCTCCCGAGGTCGGCGATGGTCAGGTGATATTGAGCTACCTCACCTTGCCGTCCGAGACGGTGATGTGGGTGACAACTCGCACGCGCGTCAGGTTGGTCCGCATTCCAGTGACGACGGCGCGGCTTGCTGCGCTCATCGATAGTCTCGAGAATGCCATGCGGTCCACGGCCCAGGCGAACCGGGTGGATTCCTTGTCGCGACGCCTCCACGCGTTGCTCGTTGCGCCGGCAGCGCCCGAACTTGCGCAGGCGCACGGCCTCATGGTCGTCCCTGACGGAAAGCTCGGGCGCATCCCATTCGGGGCGTTGCGCGACGCGCACGGGCATCCGCTCATCGAGCGGGTCGCCATCACCTACGCGGCGGCGGTCCGCGCTGCATCACCATATCAGGCCGTTGTGCAACAGACCCTCGTCATTGGAAACCCGGCATTCGATGCCGGCATCTTTCCGGAACTCCAGCCACTACAGTCAGCGGCGACCGAGGCCGCTGGTGTGGCGAGCCACTACGCGAAGGCGATGCTCCTGTCGGACGCACTGGCCACAAAGTCAGCGGTGATCGCCGCGTTGCCCCACGCATCGCTGGTGCACTTTGCCGGACACGCCCAGCTGGTCGAGCGCGCACCGACACTGTCGCACCTCGTGTTGGCGCGATCCGGCGAAAGCCTTCAGTCCAACACACTATCGGCCGCCGAGATCGCCGCCATGAACCTGCGGGGAGTCCGGCTGGCCATCCTGTCCACCTGTGGGACCACGCAGAGCCGGTCACGTCGCGATGACGGCGAGAGCGGCTTGGCCGAGGCGTTCCTCGCCGCCGGTGCGAAGGGCGTGGTCAGCAGCCTGTGGGCTGTCGACGACAAGGCTGCATCGGATCTCATGAACAGATTCCACCGTCACCTCGCCGCCGGGAAGGAGCCCGGGCAGGCACTGCGTTTCGCACAACTGGAAGAAGCTGCCGTCAGGCCGATAGAAACATGGAGCGCGTTCAGGTACGAAGTGCACTAGCTGCGAAAACGTCATACCGCGCCGCTCCAATGAATACCCAAACGTGGAGTCATGAATGCCCGTCACCGTGAACTTTCGTGGACCCATCCTGTTCGTGCACGATGGGAACAGGTCCATCGACGTCCGCATCCCGGACTGTAGCAAAACCGTAAAGCACCTGGACAACGAAGATGCGGAACCGCACTCCGCCGGCATCCTGCTGTTGCCGAGTGACGGAGGCGCTCCGCAGTACTTCGATCTGGACGCCAAGTGCGAACTCACGATCACCGACACAGCGGCGGTCGGGACGTCCAAGGCCCACCTCCAGGCAACGTTCGGCGCCAAGGTCGCGCTCGACAAGCTCGTGAGTGCCGGAGGACACACAGGGACGGAGTTGCGGCTCGGACCGGCTGATTCGCCGGCGCTGCTCGTCCGTATCGCCCTCGTTGGCGGGCAACTCGGTGCAAGCAATGCAACCCTTGCTCCGGTGGCGATCCCCTATCGGCTGGGTCATGCGCCGGTGAGCGTGGCAATACCATTGTTGACCACATGGACCTGCGCTGGTGGCGCAACAATTATGGGTGGCCCTACGCATCTCGACCTGGTGGAGGGAGACGAGGTCTACTTCTACAACTGGGAAGACGATCGCCCCACGCCGGATGCTCTCGAGACGCCGATGCCCGCGCCGGGAGAGAATCCAATGCGTCCGGAGGCCGACTTCAAATGGCTTTACACATTGCTCGTGCCGCCTACGACATGGCCTGAATGGATCCAGAATGTCGCCGGGGGCGCGTTGCCGGCGCCGAATTCAACCATCGTGAAACCGTACGCGGCGGAGTTGATGGCGGAGTTGTTGGTGCCGGACATCCTGTATCCGCCCAACTCCGCCTGCGATGGTGCAAAGTGGCAGGAACCGCCGCCGTAAGGCGGAACGCGCGAACCCATTCGCGCGCGCCGGATCATACCAACCTTCAGCCGGAGGCTCCATGACGATCACGGTAAAGTTTCGCGGCCCCATCCTCTTCGTCCACGACGGGAACGGCAGCCTTGTCGAGGCCCTCATCCCCAATGCCGAAACCGGCGGCAATCACGACGATGGCGACACCGCGAAAGCGCACCTTGCCGGCATGCTCGTTCTCGGTGCTGCGGGCAAATTCCTGCGACGGCTCGACCTCCTCGACACCACCGTCTCCATTACGGAGCAGGGCGCCAACGCGCCCGCTGGCCTGGACGCGACCTTTGGCCACAAGGTGGCACTGGGCTTCATGGTCAACAATGGTGCGGCGAGCGACGGAGAGGTCACGCTCGACCACTCGCGCGCACGGTTGAGCGCGAGCATTGTCGTCAACGGGGGCAATCTCGTCAGGGCAGAGAACCTGACGCAAACCCTGTTTCCAATCCCCGAACACCTGCAAGACGACATCGTCCTCGCACAAAAGCTGCCCATACTCACCACGTGGACCAGCGCCAAGCCGGTCACCATCGACATCGCGCACAAGAACGGTGTGAAGGAGACGCCGCTCGTTTTGAGCAAGGGAGAGCAGGTCTACATCTACAACTGGGACCACGATGAGCCGGAGCCGAGCCAGACCCGTCTCGAAGCGAAGATGGACGAGAGCCACATCATGGACGTACGGCCGGAGGCGGATTTCAAATGGCTGTACAAGTTGCTCGCTCCACCTTCCGGGTTGACGTGGGCCGAGTGGATCGCGATGGACAAGCACAAGTCACTTCCGGCCCCGCTTTCCACCATCCTGACGTCGGTGAATGATCTGGACGTACAGATGTGCGGGATGTTTCCGCCCAACTCGGCGTGCGATGGCGCGAAGTGGCCGTAGCTACGGCCGACTGGATGCGGCAGCCGCTAGCGATGACTCATCGGCACAACTGGCGCGCCAACGATCCCTTCGGGCAGCGGCACCCACGCACCCGCATGCAGCGAATCGGACGACAGGTACCAGGTGCGCCCC
>JBDUCM010000193.1:0-8940 GCA_040003455.1 bacterium | reverse complement strand
GGGAGCCATCAGCGGGAGCATGAGCGTGAGCGTGAGCCTCCAGCACTGAGCATGTTAGAGCTCGAGCTGGAGCTCCGAGCTCGAGCTCGAGCCCTGATTGGCTCAATGCTGGCAGCTCCCCGCTCACGCTCGTGCTCCCGCTGGTGGCTCAATCTCGAGCTCATGCTCCAGCTCGGCCCTTCAAAGCCCCGCAAACGCGGTAGCAATCGCGCGTTCGAGTGTTTCTCCACGAAACGGCTTCTGCACGAACCCTGCGATGCCCGCTCCTTCCGGCACCGCTTCCGCCGAGAAGCCGCTGGCGATGATTACCGGCACCATGATGCCGCGCGCACGCATCTCTGTAAGCGTGGCGGGCCCGCTCCGCTTGGGCATGGTGAGGTCGAGGAGGACGAGATCAATCGCGCCTCCATCATGCGCGCTCAGTGCGTCCAGTGCGGCGTCGCCGTCGCAGGCCTGCCGCACGGCGTGGCCCATGTTGCGCAACATGCGTGAGACGATCGCGCGCACCTCGTCCTCGTCGTCCACCACGAGCACCGTCCGCCCCGGAAGCGCCGCACGCTCGCGCTGCTCATTCGTCGCCTGCGTAGTCGCTGCGGCCTGGGGGGCAAAGGGAAACGCGACCTCGAAGGTGCTCCCCTGCCCCCGCTTCGTCTCGAGCGCGAGCGCTCCGCGATGCCGGCGGATTACGCCGAGTGTGGACGCCAATCCGAGCCCGCGTCCTGCTCCCTTCGACGAGAAGAAGGGATCGAAGATCTGGTGCGCCGTCGTCGCGTCCATGCCCACGCCGTCGTCGCTGACTTCGAGCACCGCGAAGTCGCCATCCACGAGATCACTGCCAACAACCTGCCGGGAGAGCCAATCGCGATCGAGCGTCGCGCGGCGGGTTCGTACGCGCACGGTACCGCCGTGGCCCGTTGCCTCCACGGCGTCGGAGGCGTTGGTCACGAGATTCAGCACGATCTGTCGCAACTGCGTGATGTCACCCGCAACCGTCAGTGGTTCTTCGCTGAGGTCGAGTTCGAGCGCGACCTGACGGGAGACCGACACGCGCAGCATGTCCAGTATATCGCGGGCACAGGCGGACAGGTCGATCGACCGCACTTCAATGGCGCCGCGGCCCGCGTACGCGAGCATCTGCTTGCAGAGCGCCGCGGCCTGATCGGACGTCTTGATGATTCCCGCGACATCCTCGCGGACTTCGTCGGGCAGGACGTCGACCATGTCGATCAGTTCAGCGCGCCCGCGAATGCCCATGAGCAGGTTGTTGAAATCGTGCGCGATGCCGCCGGCGAGCACGCCCAGGCTCTCGAGTTTTTGCGTGTGCAGGATCTGCGCTTCCAGCCGGAGGCGTTCCTCCTCCGCGTGCACCCGTTCGGTGACGTCGCGAAACGACCAGATCCGCGCGCCGCGCATCTTTCGGCCCGAGAGTTGGCCTACTGCCACTTCCCAGACCCGACCATCCCGGAACGTCACCCCTCCGCGCACGATCTCGCTCGTGGGGTTTGCCGACAACAGGTCCCGCGCCGCCGGCTCGGCAATCAACGTCGCGAGTGGATTGAGGAAGTGAGCGACTGATTGGTGGAGCGCCGGCGCGGCGAGGCTGGTGGGCCAGATCGTGACCGTCGCCTGATTCACGTGCGTGGCCATCCCCGATGCATCGGCCACCACGATGCCTTCACTGGCGGCGTCGAGCACGGCGCGCAGGCGAAATTCACCGGATTCGTGTTCCTGCCTCGCGCGCTCCATCCCTTCCACGAGCGCGGAGGAGATGAGCGAGAAGATCATCACCACGTTCGCGAACACCCAGGTGAGCAGCAGGGTGTCGTTGGCGGTGCCGACGGCCAACGGCCCCAGGTGGCGCACCGCCGCCGTCATGGCGATGGTGGTGGTGAGGAGTCCGGCAATTGCGGCACCCGCCATGCCGAGGCGCATCGCGGCCCACAGGAGTAGCGGAAAGATCACGAAGAACAGGCGTGCGGCCACGCCGTCGTTGCTGACGTCGAACGAGAACCACGACACCACCGCCATGGACGCGAGCACTCCAACCACCTCGAACGGGTGCCGACGCGAGAGTGTGGCACGGCTGCGGGCCAGTGTCAGTCCCACTGGCGTGACAATGAGGATGCCCATGGCGTGCGTCAGCCACCACATCACCAGGATGCGACGGAAGGCACCCGCCGGTACGCGCCCCACCGCATCGAGGGAGATGACGCTCAGCAGCGCGCCCACCGCGGCCGCGATGCCGGAGGCCAGTGCGATCAGCAACAGGATGTCGCGAACGCGCCGGAGGGAGGCGTCGAAGTGCACCTTTCGCAGCAGGGCAACCGCGAGGGCCACTTCCAGGCCGTTGGCGAAGGCCGTTCCGGCAACGTGCAGCGGGAGGGCACCGGCGAGCAGCGACGCGAGGGCGGCACCCAGGGCGGCGCCCATCCACACCGGGAACGGCAGGAGCAGCCCCGCGGTGACCGCGATGCCACTCGACGCCCAGATAACGCGCCGCAGTTCGACACCGCCGCTCTCGCCCAGCGCGAGCGTCAGGTGTCCGATCAGCGCATAGGTCAGCGCGAGGAGGAGGTTCGACACGAGGGGACGATCGTGGAAGAACGACACCTCCTGGCGCGGGAACTCAGCGGTCTCGTTGATTACGATCGGCAAGGATTTCATGGGGGGCACACGCGATCGCGGGCAGAGGCTGTCGCAGGGGCCGTCGATTTTGGTGCGTTGGTGCGGACGGGCAGGGATGTCTCGCCGTTCCACCGGTCCAACCCCGTGCAGTCACCTCACGCGACGCCATGTCGCGTTACGCTCGTATGATCTCTCTCTGCGGGGGCGCGCACAAGTGCCCTGCGGACTCGGAGGTGGGCGGTGTGGTACCATCGGAGACCGTTCCGCGACGTGCAAAGTGCGCTCCTGGCACCATCAGCACGCGCTGAGGGAGGTGCGGACCACGTTCAAGCGCCGTGCAGCGTGCGTTCAGGGACGTGCAGGACCGGTTGCATCAGCGATGGAGTTCGCTCATGCCTCAGAGAGTACTCGCTGTGCAAGCATCGGCGCGGGCTCATCGAGCATTCGTGTGCGTTGATGCCACATGCGGGGCGCGTTGCGGCAACATGCAGTGCACGATGCGACAGCATGCAGGGCAGGTTGCAACAGCATCAGGGCGCGCTGAACGAGCATCCGGCCTCGCTGACGGAGGTGCAGGAGCAATTCGCGGGGCGACAGTCGCGTGTAATCGTGCAACAGCCAGCCCTGTAAAAAAAGAACGGGCTCGCTGGCCAAGCGAGCCCGTTCTCTCCTACCGGTACAGCCTACCGTGATACGCTACCGCCGAGCTATGCGGCCTTGGCGGTGGGTTCGAGTGGGACTGCGGGCGGCGTCGCCGGCACGATAGCGGGGGACGTATCGAGGGTGCGGGCGAACGAACCCGCCGATACCCCCTTCTGCGTCACGCGCTTCGCGTTCTTCCATTCGGCCATCCGGGCCGAGTCACTCTTCAGCGCCACCGTGAGTGCGGCGTCCATCATGCTGACGTACTGCTGCCCCAGGTTGAGGTTCACCTTCACCTGCTGGGTGGCACTGACCAGAAGCGCCCGCGCTCGTCCGCGGCGGTCGATGCTTTCCCGAAGCGCCGTGACGGCGGCGCCGAGCTGTGCGACAAAATCCGGTGCGAGCCCCTGTTCGACGAGCACCGTTTCGTACGTGGCCGCCTGATTCGCGGTACTCTGCGCGGCCTTGAGCAAACTTTCCACCTGCAGGCCCGGCGGTGGCATCTTCAGGGTACCGATGCCGGGGACCGTCCTGGCCAGTGCGCGTGCGACCTGCGTGACGTGGCGAAGCTGGTCACGCACGGCCGCCCGGAGCAGCGGTTCGTTCGTGGGGCCAACTGTTGCCTGTACGGACTGCGTGTTCTGCTCGACGGCGGCGGTCGTAAGGAGCACCACCACGTCGCTCACCGCGGAGAGCTGCCGGGTGAGGGGTGCCCAGGTATCGGGCTGTCCTGCGGGGGCCGGAACGAGCCCCGGGTTCGCGGCGCTGAAATCCTGCACACGCCGAAAGGACTGGAGAACCCGCTGCTGCTGTAAATTCATAACTACCTCGGATAATGGTTTGTCCTGCCGATGACTCGGTCCATCTGGACCCATCGAACGGACGCGGACCATCTACCTGACCGGCGTGTTGCGTCGTGAAACGCCGACAGGGAGTGAGGTGCGAGACGCGCGAGTGTTAGCCGGACGTTTCAGCGCGGACGCGGACTGATGCCGCTGGTGAACCCTGCCTCTCGAGGAGGCCATCAACGCCGTCAGGCGTGGGTTCCGTGTGTGCGCCTACTTGTGGGCCTTCCCTCTCCAGAACAGCAACTGCACTTGCAACGGCTGCCAATGGTGCGCTCGGCTTGGTGCCGGTTTTCTCTCCGGACTTGTCTGGCGCCCAGGTGCTCAAACCCGACGCCGCGATTCCTCTCCTTACCGCTGATGTTCCAGGCGCTGCAGCGGATGCAACGACCAGCACAAGGATGGTCAGGTCGACTCGACGGTTCGCCTGGGGCGAACGACGTGCGTTATGGATTGGCACGCCAGACTAACCCGACGTTGGAGCCTACGGGCGGGGATTTGGGGAAGTTTCAAACGCGGTTTTTCATACCTTGCCGCATCTCTCTTCGTCGTCGGAGAAACAGCCGGATTTGAACAGAAACTGCCGGATACGGCACCGCTGTGGGATCTGGCCGTTTCAGTTCAGATCCGGCTTTCTCCTCCAACGAGGCTCCCGAATCTCGAGGCGGGGAACTACCATACATGTACTATTTGACGGAGTACATGTATGCCACGGAAGGTGCCTCCGCGCGCTGTTCGCGAGCCCATGCAGGTGTATCTGGATGTCTCGGACCAGTCGATCCTCGAACGGGCAGCGCTCTCCACCGGGCTTCCAAAAACCGAAGTTCTGCGTCGTGGCCTCCGTCGGTATGCGGCCGAGTTGTTGGCAGAGGAAAGCCCCGCGCTGGCGTTCCTGAACAGCGAGTCCAGCGCGCCCGCACCTGACGCGCCGGCGGATGTTGCCGAGCGGCACGATGAGTACCTGGCGGACTGGGAGATGGCGTCGTGGGAGAAAACGCCGGCACCGAGGGCACCAAAGGCCGCGCGGAAGCGACGGAAGTGAAGCGCGCGGTGCTGCTGGATACGTCAGGGTGGGTTGCGGCCGCGGTGCCGGGCCAGGCGTCCCACGCTGCGGCAAAGGCGGCCTACACCGCCGCCATTCGAGAAGGGTATCGCATCGTCGTCACTCCCATGGTCCTCGGCGAATCGCACGCGCTCTTTCTTCGCCTGAAGGGGCGCGGGCGCGCTGCGGCGGCGCTGGACAGTGTGCTGCGTGATCCGGCGCATGTAGTGACCGATGTCGATCAGGCGCTGGTGAAGACGGCGATCGACCGTTGGATCGCGCCCTATCGCGACCAGACCCTTTCGCTGTGCGATGCGGTGTCATTCGAGGTCATGAAACGCGAGGGAATCACGCACGCCCTGTCCATCGACCAGCACTTCGCGACGGCGGGATTCGAGATCGTTCGCTAGGTAGCGCCTCCCGTCCTCCGTCGTCCGCCACGTGTTTTCCCACCCGCTTTCTGTTATTCGTTGTTCGTTGTTCGTTGTCCGTGGTCCGTCAGGCGGCACCCGCGGACTGGCGCGCACTTGTCTGCCACGTCGGTCGCGACTCCCCAGCGCTCCGCAAACAATTGCGCCCAAGGTGAACTATCCTCGCTCGGCGCGAACTACGGATCACGAATCACGAATCACGGGAAACGGAAACGGACAACGGGTGGGAAAACTCGCGACGGACAACGGAGGACGGGCAGTTGCACGGATCACGAATCCGGCTACGCCCACCTCACCACCACAGGCCCACCAAGAAAGCGTGCGTACCGCTCAGCCGGCTCGCGAAACACCTTCTTGTCCGCCGCCGAGAGCCGCGCGAACGGCAGTGCATCGACCGTCACCGCCTTTGCGCCCGCACTCCGCCGCCAGGTGCCGCGCACGTGCGCGTCGAGCACGAGCGTCGAGAGAAACATCCCGTTTCCGCCGGGCACAATCCGATCGGCGTCACGCGGCGCGAGGGCCGCGCTCCGGTCCTTGTAGCCGAGCATGTATTCGTCGAAGCCGGGCAGCAGGTGCGCGCGCGGCGCGGCGGCGGCGTCCGTCGCCGGGCGATCATTGGCCATCCACATCTCGGCAGCATCGCCCGTGATGCGCTCCAGCGACGACTGCGCCAGGTGCACGCCGACCTTTGCGTCGGCCACCGTGAGCCCGGTCCATCCCACGAAGTCACGCAACGTGGCCGGACCGTGACTCATGAAGAACCGTTCCGCCAACGTGCGCAGTGCGTCGTCGCGATCGAGCGTGCGCGACGTCGTGATCCATTCGTCGAACTGCACGAACGTCGGCTGCTTCTCGGAATGCGGGCCGTAGCAGAGCGTGCACTCCATGGACAACTGCTGCACGATGTGGATGCCGCGTTGCCCCGTGGTTGGTACGCCGCCCTGTTCCAGCACATCGAAGATTTCCTTGCGCGTGAGGATGGGTTCGCGCGCGAGCGCCTTGGCGATGAGTGTGCGGCTGCGACGGAAGGTGGCGCTGTCCAGCTCGAGCTGCTTGTGCCGCCCGGCGGCACCCTTCTGAATGCGCGGCGTGAGGAGTTCGAGCATCCAGCGCGCGTCGATGGCGGGAACGAAGTGCAGCGTGCCGCGCATGGGCCACGTGCGAATGATGCGCTTCTCCAACACCGCCTGTTCCACATCCGCGCGGGTGGCGCTGCCGAGTCGGAGGCCGATGGACCAGACCGCGCCGGGGTAGTCCTGTGCTTGCATCGCACCGAGTCGCGTGACCACGCCTTCGACGGTTGTGTCGAGCGGGTGCGCGATGCCCTGCGCGTGAAGCCGAATGCGTGGGACGTTGTGTTCGCCGATGGACGTCACTGGGCCGTGCTGCCACGGTCCGGTCCGAGCTTGAGAAAGCCGGAGCCAATGCCTTCCGCGGGCAAGCGATCAGCACGCACGAACGAGACGTCGGGCGAGCGCACGGTGAGCGGGAGGTGTAGCAACTCGTACCCAACACAATCGGCGAATACCAAGCCAGTGTCGCGCCGCTTGAGATACGTCGCGAGTAGCACGGCGAGGTTGGTCGACACACGACCATGCGCCCCACCGGCCGGCTCCGTCACGCGCAGTTCGCCGCGCACGAGTTCCGACTTCCCGTCCGGAAGGGGATAGACGAGCAATTCGTCGGGCGTCATCAACATGCTAGTCGCCTCCGGGCCGGGTGCCATTGGTCACTCCAGAAGTGCACCATACAACAAGCGTACGCTCGGCAAACGCCACTCGGCAAGTGGACATGGGGCGCATGTTATTCGGCTCCGCCCAGCGCGGATAGTATCTGTCTACTACAACGCCTCAGCTCGAGTCGCGCGCCCCACGTAGAGCGTGCCGCCGAAGGCTGACGGACGCGTCGTCATGATTTCGGGTGCGCCAAGACCCGCGGCGCGCGTTATCACCGGGAGACGCGATGGCGGAATGGGATAGGGCACCCATTGGGTGGCAACGCGTTCGTCGTATTCAATGAACACCGCGGAGCCTCCAGGCTTCAGCAACGAGGTCAACCTGGTGAGTACGGCGGCCGCGTTGCGCGCGAAGTGCAGCGCATTCGCGAACAGGATTCCGTCAAGGAACGCGTTGCCGAGTTCGGGGAGAGTGAACTCGTGCGTGAAATCGGCGGCGACGGGGATGATCGTGGACGACGGTGATGACGCCATTCCGCTCAGCGCGCGGATGGCGTTCTGGTCGCGATCGACAGCGTAGATGCGGCTGCCCGGCCCAAGCAGTTCCGCGAGGGCGCGGGTGAAGGTACCCTCGCCCGCGCCGATGTCGGCCCACACGCCGGCGCCGGGCGGGATTGCGGTGGCGAGCAGGGCGCGGGCGTCGGTGGAGTTCATATGTCGGATGACGTCACTGCTTACTACATGGGATGGATTGGCTTCTCCGCCAACTCCTCGACAATCCGCGCAATTTGCGCGAGACCGCCGGGCTTCGCGAGCACGGGAATCTCTCCATGGTCCTGGACCCGGCGCCAGGCGACGCTCGAGGTATCCCCCGTCAGGAAAACGAGCCGGTTGGTCATCATGCTGCCGTCCGCGCGCAGCCGTTCCAGTAGCTGCTCCCCGCCGAGCCCCGGCATTTGCAGGTCGCACACGATGACGTCATACGGATGCTCGGGCGACAGCAACATCTCCAGCGCTCGGCCGCCGTCCGCGGCTTCGTGGATCTCGTGCCCGCGAAGCTTGAGCATTCGCGCAATGACACTCCGGACGGAATCCTCATCGTCCACAACGAGGATGCGCAATGGCCGAACCGCTGGCGCGTGGATCTCCTGTTTCGCAACAGCTTCAGCCCCACCAGCCCCGCCAGGCGCACTGGGAAGGTGAATGTGAAAGGTGGTGCCGACGCCGACATGGCTGTCCACGTGAATTTCGCCGTGATGATCACTGAGGATGCGATGGACCAGGGACAAGCCAAGGCCCAATCCTTCGCCGATGGGCTTCGTCGAGAAGAAGGGGTCGAAGATCTGGTCCAACAGCGCCCGAGGTATGCCGGAACCCGTGTCGGCAATGGACAGATCGCAGCCACCGGCTGTTGCGACGGTGCGAATCGTCAATATTCGCGACCCGTGTCCCGACGTCATCGCATGTTCCGCGTTCACCACCAGGTTGACCACGACCTGCTCGAGCTCTCCACGATGCCCGAGCACCATCGGCAGATCCGTCAACTCCGTCGTGACCGTGATGTTGTTTGTGGACAATGAATAGCGTCGCGTCTTGAGAACGTGGCCGACGATGTCGTTGAGATACGCAGGAACAGGGGCCGGCGGTGCGGGTACTTCCGCTGGCGCCGGCGCGGGAGCG
>JBDUCM010000330.1:0-2715 GCA_040003455.1 bacterium | reverse complement strand
CGCGAAGGAATTAACCCACGCGAAAGTCGGAGGCCAGCCCAGTCATAACTTCTAGAAAGCAACGATCATCTACGACCGTCATGAACACGCAATCGCTCATCTGGCAGCAGCTCGCCGCCGCGTACTTCGGTGTCCTTCCGCTCCGAACGTTCGAACAGTGGGTATATGCGACCAACAGTCTGGAGGCTACCATCGGTCCGGAAGGCTATCTCGCCCTCATATCCCAGGATTACGGGAGCAAGTATGCCGATGGTCAACTACGCGCGTGCATTGACGGATTTTATCTGAAGCGGCCTGCCGGTGAGCTGGAGCGTGAAGCGGCACGCTGGGTCTGTCGGCAGTTTCTTGCCGGGGAGCTCGATCTTGAGAACACTGCTTCGCTTCTTGGTCAGTTCTGGTCCGAGGAGCTACCTTGGGCGCGAAGTGAGTTTGCCTACATCAGTTCCGAGTTGTCGGACATGATTTCCCCAGACGTCTATGCGCGGTGGGAGCCCGCAATACTGTCCGCCCGTCTCGCCGAGCAGGAGGCACGCGTGAAGGAGTTCCACAGGGCAGGTCGAGAAGCCGCGCGCGAGATAGAGAGTGCACTCGAGCATCTGTCGCCAGCTTTCTAACGTTGCGCTGCACCAGACAAAGGTTCTTGCACCAGTTTCGTGTACACTTCCACCTAACGAGAATGGGGTGTCACACGTGCCACGATCTGGACCACGAAAGGTGCACAAGTACAGCGACGCGTTTAAGCACACCGCCGTTCGCCTGAGTCAGCAGCCAGGCATGCAGGTCAAGACGGTGGCCGCCGCGCTGGAGATCCATCCCTTCATGCTGTCCAAGTGGCGCAAGGACGTGCGCGAGGGGCTCATCCGCGGTCGCGCGGCGAAGGCACCGCCGCCAGGGCCCGCGCGTGAGATCGCGCAACTGCAGGCTTTGGAGCAGCGGTACGCCGAGTTGCAGGAGGAGCACGAACTCCTAAAAAAAGCCATTCGGTTCTGTTCCGCTCGAAAGGTGAGACGTTCGCCTTCATCGACGCGCACTGCACGCAATTCAGCGTGACGTGGCTGTGTGCCCGCTTCGAGGTGACGCCCAGTGGCTTCTATGCCTGGCGCGCCCGCGGGGTGAGCGCGCATGCGAAACAGGACCGCCTCCTGACCACCGCGATCGTTCGGATGTTCGCCCTCCATCACGAGCGGTATGGCAGCCCCCGAATCCATCAGGCGTTGGTGGCCGCCGGCTGGACGGTCAGTCGCCGACGGATCGCGCGGCTGATGGCCGCCGCCGGCTTGCGGGCCAAAGCGGTGCGGGGCTATCGCGCGAAGGTGACCATTCATCACCTGTATGCACGTCATCCGAACCTGCTCTGGACGACGGAAGTCACGACGACGAATCAGGTGTGGGTCGGCGACATCACGTACTTCAAAGTGGCGGGCTGCTGGTGGTATCTCGCGATCGTCATGGATCAATACTCCCGTCGTATCCTGGCGTGGTCGTTGACCCGCCGCCGCACCTCGGCGGTCACGTGCGCCGTGCCTGCCGCCGCCGTACGCCGGCGCCCGGCCGAGGGCGTGATCTTTCACAGCGATCGCGGCTCGGAGTACATGGGCGCGGCCTTCTGTGCCGCGGTGGCCACCCACGGCATGTTGCAAAGCGCGAACGTCCGAGGGCCGGGCGACAACGCGCACGCCGAGTCGTTTTGGCATTCGCTCAAGGCGGAACTCACGCGCGGCATCACGTTCCTGACCGACCACGCGCTCCGCACCGCACTGCGCCGCTACATACGCTACTACAACCGCACACGCTTACACTCGAGCCTGAACTACGTGTCTCCCATTGCACTTGAGCGGCGCGCAGCATAAACCATGAGTGTCAACGAAAGTGATGCAAGATCCCAAAGGCGCTATGGTAGCTCGCTTCGCTCGCATTTTGTATATGCCTTTGCAGGTGAGCTGAAGCGTTATGTCGCAACAACGCTCGACTTAATGAAAGCTTCATTCAATCGTCCGGGCTCCCGTAATCCGCGCCACCCAGATTACCGGAGACTCTCGCGGATTTAATCCAATGCGCATTGGACTGTTCGTCGCCATTCTGGGAAGTCTCGCTGTGATCTTGGCCATTTCGATTCCGATACCGTACGGTCCGCAACGTCTCGCGGGCGGAGTTGGTCCGGCGCAGGGCAGCGCGCCACGATGCCTCCGTCTCAGGTACGACTACTATCAAGACGCCTATGAGTTGCCCGCGCGCGTTCGGCTCCGGGCGGCACCCGGTCTGCTTCCCGGTTCATTCGCGGCCGACGGACAACCCGCCAATCGCCTGTCCGAGTATCCCAATTGGCGGCCCGCAGGCCCGGATTCCATCGACATATATTGGCATCACTCGCCAATTCTACGAGTGCCCGCTCGGGGTGATAGTCTGCTCGGAAGAATGGCGCCCGCTGGCGAGGCGCCTTTGCTTTGGCAGGGGAATCTCCGCGACTATCGCGTGATCGCCTACCCACTGCCATGTTCGGAGTTCACTGCGCCTGCGACATAACGTTCGTTGGAGCAGACAGGGCGGCTATTGATGGAGCGCGCTCCGCGCGCTCTCTTATGTGATCGCCCTGCAGCTCAACTTGGGCGTTGATATGACTGGGCTGGTGTCAAGGGTGTCAGTTTGCAGGCATCGCATGATGTGACGCGGTGGTACGACGTGGGCCCGAGGCAGCATCGACGGTTGATCCTGCTG
>JBDUCM010000192.1:0-9102 GCA_040003455.1 bacterium | reverse complement strand
AGCGAGCGCACGGTGAACG
The DNA here is from genome assembly GCA_040003455.1 of bacterium. Taxonomy (GTDB): domain Bacteria; phylum Gemmatimonadota; class Gemmatimonadetes; order Gemmatimonadales; family Gemmatimonadaceae; genus AG11. The sequence goes on along the minus strand of JBDUCM010000192.1, from coordinate 9,083 downwards.
CGCGCGTGGTGATGCTCGCGGCCAGCTCTGCTGAATCGGTTCGCATCCTGCTGAACTCCAAGTCGAGCCTGTTTCCCAACGGTCTCGCGAATTCCAGCGGATTGATCGGCAAGAACATCATGGACACCGTTGGCGCGGGACTGAGCGGGCAGATCCCGCTGCTCGAGAATCTCCCGCTGCACAACGAGGATGGTGTGGGGGCCGACCACGTGTACGCGCCATGGTGGCTATACAAGGAACAACACGCGGGCAAGCTCGACTTCCCGCGCGGCTATCACATCGAATTCAGCAGCGGCCGCCGCATGCCCGGGCTCGGCGTCGCGTCAGGGCTCGAGCAGTTTACCGGCGGCAGCTACGGCAAGGCATTCAAGGCAGATGCGCGCCGCTATTACGGATCGCGCCTCAGCTTTGCCGGTCGTGGCGAGATGATTCCGAACGACGACTGCTTCACCGAGCTCGATCCAACGGTGAAGGACAAGTGGGGCATTCCGGTGTTGCGCTTTCACTGGAAATGGTCGGAGCACGAGCTCCGTCAGGTGGCCCACCAGCAGAAAACGTTCGCGGACATTCTCGACGCCATGGGGAGCACGCATCGCGACACGCCTGCCGTCGATCCGTTGAACGCAATCCGGCCCGGCGGCAACGTGAAGCACGAGGTGGGCGGGGCGATCATGGGATCCGACCCCAAGACGTCAGTCACCAACTCGTGGGCGCAAACGTGGGACGTGAAGAATTTATTTCTTACGGATGGCGCCTCCTTCTGCTCGAACGCCGACAAGAATCCAACGCTCACGATCATGGCGCTCGCGTGGCGCACCGCCGAGCATGCGCTCGAGGAAATGCGGAAGGGCAATGTCTAAGCGCACCGGGATGGACCGCCGCGAGGCGGTGAAGTGGATGCTCTCGGCAGTCGCGTCCGCGGCGCTCGTTGACCACGATGCGTTCGGACAGACGGTGTCTCCACTCGTTGCCGCGAAGGGCTACGGCCTCGACCCCAACCTGTTGAAGACGTACAAGCCGGGTGCCCTCTGGCCGCTCGCACTCAGTCGCACGCAGCGTCGCACCGCCGCGGCGTTGTGCGACGTGATCATTCCTGCCGAGGGCGGCACGCCGAGTGCATCGGCGCTCGGCGTGCATGATTTCATCAATGAGTGGATCAGCGCGCCGTATCCCGCGCACGATCGCGATCGCAAGTTGATCGTCGACGGGCTCGCCTGGATGGATGAGGAATCAACTCGGCGATTTGCCGCGCCGTTCTACAAGCTCTCGATGAAGCATCAGCATGCCATCTGCGACGACATCTGCTATGAGCCGAAAGCGGCTGAACAATTCAAGAGCGCTGCGGCGTTCTTCCGGCGCTATCGCGATCTCACGGCTGGCGGGTTCTACACCACGCCGGAGGGCATGAAGGACATCGGATATGTCGGGAACGTCGCGTTGCCGGCGTTCAAGGGGCCGCCCAGGGAGGTCCTGGACAGGCTCGGCCTCTAGCGGTTGCCCGCAGTCTGGAAACCAAACGCCCGTCGGTCTCGTAGGGACGGTACCGCTGGCGATGCCTTCAGCCTGCGGCTTCACCGGTGGAGGATCCCATGCGCATTCTCTGGACGTTGCTCAAGATCGTCATCGCCCTCGTCATCGCGGTTCCGCTGGGCATTGTCGCCCTCGGGCTGGGCCTGGGAATTCTCGGAACGCTGCTCGGTCTGGCGGTGCTTGCCCTCAAGCTCGCCTGCGTCGGATTCATCGGGTACGGCCTGTTCCGGGCGGCGCGGTACCTCTTTGGGGCCGCCCCGAAACCCAACATCGAGCGACTGCGGGAGCTACCGCAGCCGGATCGCTACTATCAGGCCGCAATGCGCGAGCTCGACACACACATCGGGCCGAGCTCGAATCATTGACCTGAGGGTGCAGGCTTATCGCGGGGCGGCGAGTACCTGGTCAAGGATCTGTTGCGCCATTCCCCGCGCGTCGGCGGCGGCGTCCTTGGTCAGGATGACAATGGTCGCCTGCCGCTCGGGCACCCGCACGAACGCCGCGCGCTTGCCGTCGGCGGTTGCGTACGCTGCCTGGCGGGTCACGCCCTTGTAGGTATCCGCCGTCCACCCGCGGCCGTAGTCAGCTCCGCGCCAGGTGGTCGGCGTGCTGAGGCCGAGTGACAGGCGATAGAGTTCGTCAACGCTGGACTTCACGTGTGATGAGTCCGATGCCAGTGTTTGGTGCGCCCCGATCGGCGTGGAGATGCGTGTCACGCACTGCTGGAGCGCCGACGGCGGCGGGCCACCACGTCCGCGCCCGCGACCGGCGGGCGCGGCCATGCCTGCTGCAGCCGAGTCGGGAGCGGCACCCGCACGTCCTCGGCCCGCCGGAACCTGGTCGCACAATTCGCTGAACGTCTTCGCCATGTCGCCGATGTCGAATTGCGGCAGCGTCGTGCGAGGCATGTGCCGCTCCTGCGCCGGAATGCCGAAGGCGTGATCGATGAATACGTCGCCGTTCACGGCGACCAGCACCGTCGCGCCGCCGGCGGCAGGATCGTTGTACTTGGCGAACATCGACATGATCGCGTCCACCCTTACAGGCGACCGATCGATGGCACGGCTCATCACGCGCCGCGTGTTCATGTTGTAACGGTCGCCGGGATGCAGCGTGAGAAACGGACTGCCCGCGTCGGTTGCGTCCTTGCCGTTGTAGACAAAAGCCTTGTTGCGGCCGATGATGCGCGCCGTATCGCCGCGAATCACCCACGCCGTGCCTTCGTCCTCGGAGATGCCCAGAAGGTTCGGGTAGCGTGTGATGATGGAGTCGGCCAGGTCCGGCAGCCGCGAGCGCGCAACGACATGCTGGTCGATGCCGACATTGCGCAGGTAGCCGAATGCCTTCTCGTAGCCGGGATAGTCCATGGTCATGTTGTCGTTCGATGGCGCGCCGCGGACCATGAAGTCACCGAGAATGGATGCGCCTGCCGACGAACCGCCAACGACACCGCCGCGCTCCAGCAGGTCCATGATGGATCGCTCGGTCTTCGTGCCGCCGTAGTCCTGCACGATGTGGAACTGTCGGCCGCCCTCGAACCAGACCCCACCGGCCTTCTTGATGATTGCCGTGAACGAGTCACTGTCGGCCACCTTGCGGTCTTTCGTAAAGAGCACCACCACGTTCTTCGCGCCGGCACTGCGCCATGCCTGACCCGTGTTCGCGGCAACGCTATCAGCGCCACCGGCGTTCGGCACATCGAGGATGATTGCATCCGGGCCCCCCGCGGCGTCGATGAAGGCCTTGTAGACCTCCGGGCCCATGGCCCCGCCGCCCACCACAACGACGGTTCCGCGCGCGGGACCGACCTTCACAGGTCCGTTGGCAAGAGGCAGGGCCTTGAAGGGCGCCCCGAATCCAGCCGGAGCAGGCGTTGGGGCGGCCTGAGCAACGATGCTGGACGGGAGGGCGATGATCGCGACGGCGAGAAGGACTGTGCGCATGAGACGTGTGGCCCTGAGAGGGTTCAGAGTGGTTCGTATTCGAGACGCCGAATGTCTACGGCCTCGCGCTCGGCGACGCTGAGAAGCGCGCCCTGGGCTGTGGGCCCGTGCCGAATGACCCACTCCGCAACACCCATATTGATCACCCACCCCGCTCCCATCAAGATTGCCCGGGGCAACTCAGTCGGCCTGCCGACGAGAATGAACCAGGGAACGTGCGTCAGCACCTGCGTTCCCGCGCCCAGACCGATGGCATACGCGCGTGTCATCCATGCACCGTGTGACGTGAAGTCCCTCCGTCTGATCGCGTCGACCGAGCGAAGGATCGACGCCAGCATTGCGGAACCGAATACCAACCGGAGCACGTAAAGCGCTTCCCCGTCGCCCGCGGGCCACGGGTAGTACTGCGTCATCCACAAACCCGTCAGTGCGGTCACCAGCCCGAACACAATCAGAAATTTTCCGGCGGTACGGTGCCAGGCACGCCGCTCCCGGCGGAACCTGCGCGAGAACTGCAAGGCACCCAGGATGCTGAACGGGACGACCGAGAGAATGTGCAGCACCACGGGCAGTGGCGCGGCGACGAACCGCGCGTTCGCCTCGGTGACCGGTGTCGCAGTGGCCAGGGAGGCGAGTCGCGCCGCGCCGGCGATTGCCGGCACGACGCTCAACAGGATCAGCCCCGCCGGAACAAGCCAGTCAGCTCGCCGAGTGGAAGGTGCCGTGCTCATGATCAGCGCGTCGCCAGGCGCAGGCCGACCATCATCACGAAGTCGTTGCGCGTGTCCGCGGTACCGACGCCGGCCAGTGGCTTGAAGCCGGTGACATAGTCGCGCGCCTCGAGACGCAATTGCACGCGACGGATGCCGAGGTCGCCACCCATGCTACCGTAAGCGGCAACGTTGTGCGTCGCATCCACATTCAGGTTGCGATAGTTGTAGCTCCGCGCACCGGCGCCCACGCCGGTGAATGGGCGGAAGGTCAGCTTCCCGCCATCGTTCCACCGAGTGCCGCGAATCTCGGCGCCCAGGTCATAGGTGAAGATGTCGAGCTTGGGGTCGCCGGCCGAGGCGATGTCCTTGGTGCGAGCCCAGCCGGTGGTCGCGGTGATGGCGATGGAGGGCCGGACCACGTACGTGAGTTGCGCCGCGCTCATCTGGCCGCTCGTGATCGCGTTCCGCTGCGCGCCTGTGGGGACGACCGCGCCGCTGGTCATCAGGAACTCCCACCCGGATGTCCTGGCCGCGTGGACTGGCGCGGCTGCACTATCGGAGGTTTGCGCGGAGGCACTCGTGGTCAGGACGATGCAGCCGAGGGCCGCGGCGGTGAACAATGGACGAATCGACATGATGGTCTCCAGTTCCTGGCAGCGAGTCGGTGTGGGTCCCGAGTGGACCGACAACCGGTTGGTGTGCCTGCAAGGGAAAGTGCCGGAACGGGGCTGCTGTCGAATCGGCCAAAAGGTGTAGTTCTGGGTGAAGTCGGGGGTGTAGATGGCCGGAGGGGCCGCCCTACAGAATTCCCAGCGCCTTCGCCCGCACGAGTGCCTCGGTGCGGTGACTCACGTCCAGCTTGGCGTACGCATTGGCGACATGGCGCTTCACCGTGGCCTGGCCGATGGAGAGCTGATCAGCAATTTCCTTGTTTCTCAGCCCGGCGGCGATGAGACGCAGGATCTCCAGCTCCCGCACGGTCAAGTTGTGCAGAAGCCCGGCGCCGGCGACGACAGCGGGCCCCGCAGGGACGACCGGCTCCGGAGCGGACAAGGACTCCGTCGGTTTCTCGAATGCGCGGAGCAGGTGCCGGGTGAAATCGCCGCCAACGCCGCGCGCCGCGGCGTGCCTGAGGAGCTCACGCATCGTGTCTCCTTCGTCCACAAAGATTCGGAGGTATCCCTCCGGCTCGGCGAGGGCCAGCGCTCGCTCGAGCGGATCGAGGGCACCCCGGACATTGGACTGCGCCTGATGCGCCAAGGCCTCGAGCATCTGCACTTCAATGAGGCTGCCCTTTCGACCTCCCTGCGCCGCCGCCATCAACAGGCGCTCCAGCAGTACGAACGCCTGCGGTATCGAACCGGCGCCGCCGGCAATGAGCAGCCGTGCCAGCGTGATGTGCTCGAACTCGCGCGCGTAGCTCAGTTCATCGTCGACAGCCACGCCCTGCTCGCTGGCCCACCCGCGTGCGTCGGACAGTTTGCCCTGCGCAATCCAGATGCGTGCCTTGAGTGCGGGAATCGGACGCAGCCGAGGGAGTGGGCTCCTGACGTCCACGCCCTCCGCTTCCATGAGGAGTGCAAGTGCGCCCGCGAGATCCCCGCGAGCCTCGGCCACGCGCGCCATGGCCGTACACCAACGTTGGCGGTTGCCTTTGTGTTCCGTGTGTGCCGCCGAATCGGTGATCGTTTGCAGGAGACGGGCGGCGGTGTCCAGATCGCCGCGCTCTCGGTGGAGCTCACTCAGGCCGAGATATAGTTCGTCAGTCTCCGCGACAGCTGCGTGGTCTGTTGCGAGCTGCAACCCGCGCTCGTACGTCTCTGCCGCTTCATTCAGGCGCCCTTGGCCGACCCTGATGTCGGCAAGGACGAATGTGCCGCGAATCACCGAGAGGTGCTGTCCCGCCAATCGCATGCTGGCGAGGCTGGCGGTAAAGCTGCGATGCGCCTCATCCAGACTCCCGTTTGCCCATAGGGCAAGGGCCAGCAAGGCGGTGCCTGTTGCGCGCGCGGCGTGATCGCCCTCCGCTATCAAGGCGAGTGACTGCCGAGCGTGCTCAATGGTTCCCGATGTCTTGCCGAGTGATTGAGCGAGATACGCTCGGGCACCCGCAAGTCCTGCGGAGAGGGACTGGGAGCGCTTTCCGTCGACGAGGACTACCTGCGCGGCGAGATCATTCCCTTCATCTGCCGTGCGCAACGATCGGTCGACGTCGTCGAGTCGCGCCTCCACTCCCTCCAGCTCTCCGGCATTCAACAGGGTCCATGCGTACCCCAGGTTGAGCACGGGGCGCGCCCGAACCAGCGCGTCAGGCAGCGCTTTCACTCGGGCAAGCCATCTGCCGGTTTGATAGCTGCGGTCCATCTCGGGCCACGTCGTCTCGAGCAGTCGTGCCACACGCTCGACGTCGTCGGCTGCCGCGGCATGGTGGAGTGCTTCGGGCAGTGACGCGTTGGCCTCGAACCAGATGCTCGCGCGGCGATGGAAGTCGGGAACCTGGTCAGGTTGCTCGCGCATTGCGTGGGAGCGCAGCACCTCCGCAAAGAGATGATGGTAACGATAGCTGTCGCGGGTATCATCCAGCGGAACGACGAACAGGTTGCTTCGCTCCAGGCTTTCCAACAGCGCCTGCGATCCCGGCTCACCGGTGACGGCGTCGCAGAGTGGGCCATTGAGGCGATCGAGAATTGCGGTGCCAACAAGGAATCGCCTGACGTTCTGCGGTTGCGCGAGCAGAACCTCCTGGATGAGGTAGTCCGCGATGTAGCGATTGTCGCCAGAGAATGCCCGGATGAATTTCCTGACATCCGCATGGTTCTTCAACGACAGCGCCGCGAGCTTGAGCCCGGCGATCCAGCCTTCGGTGCGCGTCTCGAGCGTTGACACATCCGTCGCCGACAGATCCAGCGCCATCACCTGGTTGAGAAACGCCGACACTTCGTCCGGCGTGAACCGCATCTCCGCCGCCGGCAGTTCCATGACCTGCCCTCGTGCCCGCAGTCGGGCCAGGGGCAGGAGAGGCTCGGAGCGGCTGGCGATGACCACGTGCATACGGGCCGGCAGGTGGTCGAGCAGGAAGGTCAAGCCGGCGTGGACCGCTGGAGCGTCGATGACATGGAAGTCGTCCAGGATGAGAATGACGTCGCGGTGGATGGAATTGATTTCATTGATCAGCGACGTCAGGGCAGACTCGGCCAGCGACGGTTGCGACGCCTGAAGCATCGACAACGCATGCTCCCCAAGCCCGGGATGGATTTTCTGGAGCGCGCGGATGACGTAGGCCCAGAACAGCGCAGGGTCATTCTCGCTGCGATCCAGTGAGACCCATGCCGCGAGCGGATCACTGTCGAGGTGTTGGGCGAGCCACTCGGCCAGCAGCGTCGTCTTGCCGAAGCCTGCGGGTGCCGTGATGAGCGTGAGCTGGCCTTCCACCCCTTGGCGAATGCGCTCGATCAGCCTCGGTCGCGAGACGAGGCCCCCGCGCCACCGGGGTTTGTAGAGTTTGGTCTCGAGTACGGTGGGCGAATGCATCGGGCTGGGTGACGCCGCGCTCGGCGGATGCATGGTATCCGTCGTTGGCGTCATGCCGCCAGTGTGCGTCGGCACGCTGGCAATTGCAATAGCGCAGGTCTGTTGGCCAGTTGCCAAGTCAGTCACGGGGCATTGAGGCCCATCGAACGATGACCCATCGGCTCGCCTTGAAAGGAGAAGCAGGGCGCGTGGGTAGCTTGCGCCAGATTCAGCGCGCTACTGTTGCCTGCGCTGCGGCGGCGCTTGGCTGATGCGGCGGGCCGGTGCTAGTCTGCCTACCTCTTTACACCGGGAAGGACGATCCGCCCCATGAACAGTGGCGCGCCAGAGACTTCGTCGCGGAGGACAAAGAGGAACGGACGGTCGACGATGAACTCAATGGGCGGGGGCGGGACGACAACGCCCGTAGAGACCAGGGTCGTGGTGGCCGTCACCGCGGCAGCCTCTGTGCCTTCTTCGTCGATATCGAGATATGTCTTCTGCGTGGCCTTATCAATGCACGCGTTTTGCTCGGCACCGAGGATGAGCAGGGCACGGAAGTCGGCGCGCGCACAGTCGAAGGCAATGGCGGATCCGAGCGCCTTGAGCGGACCTTTGAGATCCACCGTCGCCTCGGCGTGAACGCGCGGCAGGCGAAGGTGCACGTCGTGCGAGTGATACGCCGACAGCTGGTGAGGCCAGCCGTCGCGTGCAAGCCGGCTTTCCAACTCGTCTACGCTTACGCCAGAGTCGGGAAGCAAGACGAACAGGGCCGCGCGCCCTCCGCGATACGGTAGCCGTACGGCCTGCATCCCGGCTCCCTTCAGGTACAGGAGGTTCGTCGTGCGTTCCATGGCGGGCACGGAGTCCGTGACCCCTGGCCGACGGTGGTATGCAAGGGGTCTCGTGATGGCGCGATCGAACGCCGAGAGCCACAGACCGTGGAAGTAGACGGCATTCGTGATGACGAGCGCCGTAGTGTCCGACAGAGGAGCGTCGAGGATCGTCGCAATCCTGCCGTGGGTCTTGTCGTTGACCCACGCATTGATCACGGCGATCCCGGATGCGGAGTCGAGCGCGATGGTGCGTACGGACGACAGGTAGGCTCGGCCGGCTTTGTCGAGATAGGTGGGCTGCGCGTGGTATTTCGGCGACATCCACAGCGCGTTCGCGACCTCGAGCGTCACGTCGTGCCGCGCAGAGAGCGACGACAGGAGCACGGAATCTCTGGCGGCGAGTGCGTCGGCGTCGAATGACGCGGCGCCAAGCGTGCCGGCCAACGCGTGAAAAGTCGCATCCCTCGCGCCGTTGGCGACGAGCGCGAGCGCCAATCCCGCGCTCAAAGGCGATACAACGGTATTCGAGTCGGCTCCGCGCTGGTGTGCAA
>JBDUCM010000329.1:0-2734 GCA_040003455.1 bacterium | reverse complement strand
GGGCGCTTCTCGTTCAACGTGAAGGGCGGACGGTGCGAGGCGTGCCAGGGCGACGGGCTGGTGAAGATCGAGATGCACTTCCTGCCCGATGTCTATGTGCCGTGCGAGGTGTGCAAGGGGAAGCGCTACAATCGCGAGACGCTCGAAGTACGCTTCCGCGGCCAGAGCATCGCGGAGGTGCTCGACATGACATGCGAGGATGCCCTCGCGTTCTTCGAAAACCAGCCACGCGTGCGGCAGAAGCTCGAGACGCTGGTAGATGTCGGGTTGGGGTACATCCACCTGGGCCAGAGCGCCACGACGCTGTCGGGTGGCGAGGCGCAACGCATCAAGCTCGCGACGGAGCTGTCCAAGCGCGACACTGGTCGCACGCTGTATATCCTGGACGAACCCACCACCGGCCTTCACTTCGAGGACGTGCGCGTGTTGCTGGAAGTGTTGCACCGGCTCGTTGATCGCGGCAACACCATCCTCGTCATCGAGCACAACCTCGACGTGATCAAGACGGCCGACTGGATCATCGACCTCGGCCCCGAGGGAGGCACACGCGGCGGCACCATCGTCGCGACGGGAACGCCGGAAGACGTGGCCAAGGTGGATGCATCGCACACCGGCCACTATCTGCGGTCGATGCTCAAGAAGCCCACACGTCAACGGAAGGCCGGCTGATGGTCTCGCTCCTCGACATCATTGGCCCCGTGATGGTAGGGCCGTCGTCGTCGCACACCGCGGGCGCGTGCAGGTTAGGACTCCTTGCACGCGGACTCGTGGGCGGCACGCCCGAACGCGCACGCGTGGAGCTGCACGGCTCGTTCGCGCGCACGGGTGAGGGCCATGGTACGGACAAGGCCATCGTCGGCGGGTTGATGGGTTTTCGGCCCGATGACGAACGGCTCCGCGAGGCGCTCACGATTGCCGAGCAGGAAGGGCTGGACTATCGCTTCGAAAAAACGACCATCAGTGACGAAGCGCATCCCAACACGGTACGACTGACGCTCGAGCGCGGTGATCGGACGGCGGTGATGACCGGCTCGTCGCTGGGCGCAGGGCGGGTGCTGGTGACCGAGATCGATGGCTATCCGGTGGAAGTTTCCGGGAATCATCACACCATCGTGCTCGTTGCCGAGGACGTGAAGGGCTCGGTTGCCCGGATTGCCACCATCCTCGCCGACGATGACATGAACATCGCGACCCTTCGCCTTACGCGAAAGGAACGTGGCGGGGACGCGTTCATGGTCATCGAGCTTGACGACTGCCCGGATGAGCGGGTTCGTGACGACATCCGCGTGTTGCCGTGGGTGCGTTGGGCGTACCGACTCGAAAAGGTGAGTGCCTGATGTACAAGTCACTCGGTGACGCCATCCGGGATGCGGAGGCGAAGGAGATCTCCCTCGCCCAGCTTGCGCTGGAGACCGAATCGCGCGACCAGGGTCGCACGGTAGACGACATTCGCTCGGCACTGAAGCGCGCGCTGGACGTGATGCGTGGTGCCGTCGCTCAAGGAATGACAGGCGACCTGTACTCGGCGTCCGGATTGGTGGGCGGCGATGCGGCAAAGCTGCGCACCGGACCGGACGGCCCGCTGGCAGGCACGCCTTTTCGCGACATTCTCGCCCGGGCCCTTGCGGTGCAGGAAGTGAACGCGGCCATGGGGGTCATCGTGGCGGCGCCCACAGCGGGCGGGGCAGGGGTATTGCCGGCGGTCCTCACCGGACTCGCCGCGGCGCGCAACATTGGGGACGATGCACTCGTGAGTGCTCTGGCAGTGGCAGGGCTCATCGGTGCGGTGATTGCCGAACGGGCCTCGCTGTCCGGTGCCGAGGGTGGGTGTCAGGCGGAAACGGGAGCGGCGGCAGCGATGGCCGCGGGAGCAGCCACCGAGATGCTTGGCGGCACGCCTTCGCAGGTGGGCCATGCGACGGCGCTGGCCATGCAGGGCACCCTGGGCCTCGTCTGCGATCCTCTTGGCGGCCTGGTGGAGCTGCCGTGCGTGTTTCGCAATGCCACCGGCTCGGCCATTGCGCTGACCGGGATCGAGCTGGCCATGGCCGGCGTGGAATTCAAGATTCCGGTGGACGAGGTGATTGACGTCATGGGTGAGATCGGGCGGAGCATGGATGTCCGCTACCGGGAGACGGCGGGGGGAGGGCTTGCTGCGACGCCCACGGGTCGTCGCCTGGCCAAGGAACGGCTCGTCCAGATCAAGGGCAGGTAGCGGTCACGACGGACTTTCCGTGCTTCCCCGGTTGAGCGCGCACTCGTACCTTGGGTGCATCGGCCCACGCGCTGAAACGCGCTGCGCGCTGTTCACGTAGGGCAAGACAACTACTGCACGCAGGTGCGTCGATGCTCAACAAAGAAGACATTGAAAGTTTCCTCGTAAAACTCAGCGCCACGGGCGCGACCTACTCCGAGGTCGAGCCGGGTTTCTGGATCGTGCGTCCGAGTCCCGAAAGCGACTTGTCCGTGGCGGTGAACTTCTCGCCTCCGGTCGTGTTGCTGCGCGTGGACGTGATGACACTCCCCACGGACCCCGCGCAAACGGCCACGCTCACCCGACGCCTGCTCGAGCTCAACGCCTCGGATCTGCTGCACGGATCCTACGGCATCCAGGACGAACAGATCGTCCTGACCGAAGCGCTCGAACTCTCGGCGCTCGACTTCGAAGAATTTCTCGCGAGCTACGAAAGCATGACGCTGTCGCTCGCGTCGCACCTGCGCGAGCTCGGCTCGT
>JBDUCM010000191.1:0-9173 GCA_040003455.1 bacterium | reverse complement strand
CCGAGCGCGCCGGTGCCATGTACATCACCGAGCGCTGGCTCGGCGGTCTGCTCACCAACTTCCAGACGGTCAAGAAGCAGCTCAAGCGCATGAAGGAGCTCGAGGCCGGCAGCGCAGAAGGCGGCGAATGGGCCAACTACACGAAGAAAGAGCGCCTGATGATGACGCGCGAAAAGGAAAAGCTGAGCAAGTACCTCAACGGTATCCGCTCGCTCACGCGCACCCCGGGCCTCATGTTCGTCGTGGACGCGAAGAAGGAAAAGATCGCGGTCGCTGAAGCCAACAAGCTCGGCATCCCGATCATCGCCATCGTCGACACCAACGCCGATCCCGATCTCATCACGGTGCCCATCGCCGGAAACGACGACGCCATCCGCTCGGTCGAGCTCATCACCCGCGCCATCGCCGACACCATCGGCGAAGCGCGACGCGAAGCACCGGTCCGCGAAGAGGCAGAAGAAGGCAACGAAGGCGGCATGACGTACAGCTCCGAGCGCGGCACCGAGTCCGCCGGCGATCGCGACGAGAAGCGTCGCCGCCGCCCGCGCCGTCGTCGCGCCAAGCCCGAAGCCATTGCGGCACACCTCAAGGGACCTGACGGCGAGCCGGTAGACGCCGCGGATGCCCCCGCCGACGACAGCGCCGAGTAGGTCTCGTCATACCCCCGCGCTGCCCGATGGGCAGACGCGGGGCCGAGTGATTACCATTCAGACGCCGCCGGCCCGCCCGGCGGCGTTTCCACGCCACGATAGGAATGCGAGCAATGGCTGCGTATACCGCCAAGGATGTCTCAGAGCTGCGCCAGCGGACCCAGGCCGGCATGATGGATTGCAAGAAGGCCCTCGAGGAGAACGGGGGCGACATGGAACAGGCCGTGGAGTGGCTCCGCAAAAAGGGAATCTCGCGCGGTGAGACGCGCGCGGGCCGCGCCGCCTCCGAAGGGAAGATCGTTGCCATCATCTCCGAAGACGCCAAGGCTGGCGCCATCGTCGAGCTCAACAGCGAGACGGATTTCGTCGCCCGCAATGAGGCCTTCGGCCAGACCCTGGCGCAGATCGCCAATACGCTGCATGGCGCGTCGCACATCGACGGCATCACCACCGTCACCGACGGATCCGCACTGGCCGGCGAGAAGCACGGCGACGCGGGCACCATCGCCGACGCACTCAAGATGATGACCGGCACCATCGGCGAGAACATCGTGCTGCGCCGCTATGCGCGCTTCGCCGGCGACGGTTCAGTGGGATCGTACGTGCACCACAACGGAAAGGTCGGTACCCTGGTGGAAGTCGCCGGTGTATCGGGTGAGGCAGGCCAGGCGCTCGCGCGGACCATCGCCGAGCACATCACGGCCGGCGTTCCCACGGTGCCGGTTGCCGTCAACCGTGAAGACGTCCCCGCCGCCATCGTCGATCGCGAGCGTCGCATCTTCTCGGAACAGGCGGCCGCCAGCGGCAAGCCGGAGAACATCGTCGCCAAGATGGTCGAAGGCCGGATCGACAAGTTCTACAAGGAGATCACGGTGCTCGACCAGCCATGGGTACGCGATGACAGCAAGACCATTCGCGATCTCGTCAAGGCGGCCGGCGCAGACGTCTCCATTCGCCGCTTCGCCCGCTTCCAGATCGGCCAGGAGTGACGGACTCCGTGACGGATCTCCGGTACCCCCGCGTACTGCTGAAGATCTCCGGCGAGGCACTCGCCGGAGATCGGGGCATCGGTTTCGACTTTCCCACCATCGATCGCATTGCCGACGAAATCCAGTCGGTCGTGGCCACGGGCTGCTCCCTTGGCCTGGTGATCGGCGGCGGCAACATGGTGCGTGGGTCGCAGCTTTCCAAGATGGGCATGGACCGCGTGAGCGCGGACTACATGGGCATGCTCGGCACCGTCATCAACGCGCTGGCGGTGCAGGACATCCTGGAACGCAAGGGCATGGCCACCCGCGTGATGACGGCCATCCGCATGGAGGAGCTGGCCGAACCGTACATCCGCCGGCGCGCCCTGTCCCATCTGGACAAGGGATTGGTGGTCATCTTTGCCGCCGGCACCGGCAATCCGTACTTTAGCACCGATACGGCCGCCGTCTTGCGCGCTATCCAGATCAAGGCGCAGGTGATCATCAAGGCCACCAGCGTGGACGGCGTCTATTCCGCCGATCCGAAGCAGGACCCGAATGCGAAGTTCTATGACGAGATCAGTTATCGCGACGTCATGCTCGAAGAGCTCAAGGTCATGGATCAGACGGCCGTGACGCTCTGCAAGGAGAACTCGCTGCCCCTGATCGTTCTCAACATCCACAAGCCGGGCGCCATTGCCGCGGCGGTTCGCGGCGAACGCGTCGGCACACTCGTCCGGTAATCATGATCCCACAGATCCTGAAGGACTGTCGCACCTCGATGGACAAGGGCCTCGAGGCCGCGAAACGTGAATTCGCATCCGTGCGCTCGGGCAAGGCATCGCCCAACATGCTCGACACCGTTCGCGTCGAGATGTACGGCCAGAACATGATGCTCAATCAGGTGGCGAGCATCGCTGCGCCGGAGCCGCGCACCATCCTCGTCACCCCGTTCGACAAGGGGCAGGCAAAGGTCATCGAGAAGGCCATCCGCGACTCCGACCTCGGCCTCGAGCCCTCGTCGCAAGGCGGCGTCATTCGCGTGCCGCTGCCGCAGATGAACGAGCAGCGACGGAAGGACCTCGTCAAGATCGTGCACAAGCTCGCGGAAGACGGCAAGATCGCCGTGCGCCACGCCCGCACGCATGCGCGCGACGCACTGAAGAAGCTCAATGGCGTGAGCGAAGACGATGTGAAGCACGCCGAGAAGGACTTGCAGAAGGTGCACGACGACTACATCGCGAAGATCGATGCGATGATCAAGGCCAAAGAGGCCGAGATCATGGAAGTCTGACGCCGTCGCCCAGCAACGCTTCGCCCGCTCGTATGAGCGAACTGACGCAACGCGTCGTTGTCTCCGTCATTGCCGCACCCCTCGCGCTCTGGATCGTGCTCGCGGGGGGTGCGCCGTTAGCGGGCCTGCTGGCGATGGTGTGCGCCGTGGGCGCGTGGGAGTTCTATCGCATCGCCCGCGCTGGCGGTGCACGCCCGCTCGATGATGCCGGCATTGCGCTGGCCGGATTGGCGCCGCTCGCTATCCACGCACACTACATCGGCGTCTTCACCGTCCGTCCAGCCATCATTGCGTTGATCGTGCTGCTGCTCCTCGGCGCCACCATCTGGCTGCGTGGGGTCGATGGCCATCCGCTGGGTGCCGCGGCCACGACGATGCTGGGGGTGATGTACACCGCCGGCATGCTGGGATTTGCATACGCCATTCGATATCACGACACGGTTGCCGGGTACGACGTGGTCGGCGCGAAACACATCGCGTTGGGCGCCACCACGTTCAGTATCGCGCCGGGCGGCATGCTGTTGATCTTTCCGGTACTCGTCACGTGGGCCTCCGACATTGGCGCGTTCTTCGTGGGAAGAACCGTCGGTGGGCGCAAGCTCATTCCGTCCGTGAGTCCGGGGAAGACGGTGTCGGGCGCCGTGGGCGGACTGGTCGCGAGCATGATCGTCGCGTACGGGTTTGCGCGGATCGTCCTCGTTCCCACGGCGCACATCGGGTTCACGCCGTGGGGCGCGCTCACCTTTGGCCTGCTCATCAGCATGGCCGCGCAGACGGGCGACCTGTTCGAATCGCTGCTCAAGCGCGAAGGCGGAGTGAAGGACAGCTCGAGGATCATCCCGGGGCATGGCGGAGTCCTCGATCGATTCGACAGCCTCATCTTCGTGATGCCCGTGGCGTATGTGCTGATCAGTTGGCTCGCATTGCCGGTATTCACATGACTACCCGCGGTGTGGCCATTCTTGGGTCCACCGGATCCATCGGCGCATCTGCGCTCCGCGTGATTGCCCGGCATCCCTCGCGGTTTCGCGTGGCTGCGCTCACGGCATTCTCCAATGCGGACATGCTTGCGGAGCAGGTCGAGCAGTACGGCCCCTCGTTCGTTGGACTTGCGGGCCAGGAAGGCAACACGCATCCCCACTGGCGTTGCGGTGAACGCTGCCTCATCGACGCGGCTGTGCGGGATGATGTGGACATCGTCCTCAACGCCGTTGTTGGCGCGGCCGGACTGAAGGCGACACTTGCTGGCCTCGAACAGGGCAAGCGCGTGGCGCTGGCGAACAAGGAATCACTGGTCATGGGCGGCGCGCTGGTGCTCGATGCCGCCTTCCGGGGTGGGGGTGAGCTCGTTCCCGTGGACAGCGAGCACAGTGCCATCCTCCAGTGCATCGCCGGTCGACCTGGTAGCGAGGTCCGGCGACTGGTGATCACGGCATCAGGTGGTCCGTTCCGGACGCATTCGCCCGAAGCGCTGGCGACCGTGACGCT
Organism: bacterium; assembly: GCA_040003455.1. Taxonomy (GTDB): domain Bacteria; phylum Gemmatimonadota; class Gemmatimonadetes; order Gemmatimonadales; family Gemmatimonadaceae; genus AG11. The sequence goes on along the minus strand of JBDUCM010000191.1, from coordinate 4,773 downwards.
CGAGGATGCGCTGCGCCATCCCACCTGGCGGATGGGAAAGAAGATCACAGTCGACAGCGCCACGCTCGCGAACAAGGCGCTCGAAGTGATCGAGGCGCATTTCCTGTTCGGCGTTCCCTACGATCGCATCGAGGTGGTGGTGCATCCGCAGAGCGTCGTGCATTCGTTCGTGGAATTCGTGGATGGCAGCGTCCTGGCGCAGTTGGGTGTGCCCAGCATGGAATTGCCCATCCTGTACGCGCTCACGTATCCGGATCGTGCCTGTGATACCGGGGTATCTCCGTTCGATCCTGTTGCTCTCTCTCCCCTGGAATTCGAACCTGTGCGTCACGACGATTTTCCCGCGTTGCGCCTGGGTATCGCCGCCGGTCGCGCCGGTGGCGCGGCACCCGCGGTATTCAACGCGGCGAACGAGCAGGCCGTCGCCCTGTTCCTTCAAGGCGTGATACGTTTCGGTGACATCGCACGTGCCGTGGAGAGCGCCCTGTCGCGCCTCGGTACCACGCCGGGCGGATCGCTCGACGCCATTCTCGCCGCCGATGCGCACGCTCGCCGGCATGTGCAGGAGTTTTTTCAATGCTAGCCTACGTCGCACCCATCCTCGTTTTCGGGCTCGTGATCTTCGTGCACGAGCTCGGGCATTTCATCGCCGCCAAGCTCACGGGGGTGTATGCCCCCCGATTCTCCATTGGGTTCGGGCCCGCACTCTTCAGGAAGCGCCGCGGCGAAACGGAGTATGTTCTCGCGCTGCTTCCCTTGGGCGGCTATGTCCGGATGGCCTCGCGGCACGATGCCGAGACGGCGTTCATCGAGGGTGGCAGTGAGGAGAGCGGGGCGCTCAAGCCCGGTGACGTGGGCTACGATCCCGACGCGATGATTCCGTTCGGGCCCCTGCCTGTGCCCGAGTCGCGGTGGTTCGAGTCGAAGTCGTTGGCCGCCCGGCTGTTCATCATGATCGCTGGTGTGACGATGAACATCCTGCTCGCGTTCGTCGTGCTCACGGGCCTCGGCGTGTGGTACGGCGAGGTGGTCATCGGCACGCGAGTGGTCGGTGCCGTGCATGCGCTCGCAAGCGCGCCTTCGCTCGCGCAGCTGTTGCCGGGCGATACGGTCAGCGCAATCAATGGCGTGACGGTCAGGAACTGGAACGAGGTGCGCGAACTGATCGATGCATCGCCGGCCGGGACGCTGGTCATCAAGACGACGCACTCGGACGTGCGCGTGCCGGTGGGTGGTGCGGGGCAGGCGAAGGCCTCCGACGTCGGCGCGGCCGTGGACTTCTTTATTCCGCCCGTCATTGGCGATGTGCTTCCGGGCAGTCCGGCCGTGCGCGGCGGCCTCCGGGGCGGCGACAGCATTGTCACCATCGGTCACGCACCGGTGCAGAGTTGGTCGCAGTTGCAGGAGCGGGTGACGCCAGCGGCCGGCACTGACCTGCCGTTTGAAGTGATGCGCGCTGGCAAGCTTCGCTCGTTTACCGTGAAGCCCGAGGCGACCGACCAGAAGGACGCCGAAACCAAGGTCATGCGTTCGGTCGGGAAGATTGGCGCGACGCCAGCGGACTTCAGCGGGCGTCAGGCGATGGGTCTGTCGGAGGCCATGCGGGAGGGCGCGCGGCAGACGTGGTTGACAGCCACCAAGATCGTGGACGTGGTGCATGGACTGATCACGCGCGAGGTGTCCGTCCGACAGCTTGGCGGCCCCATTGCAATTACGCGGGCGTCTGTTGCTGCGGCGCAGAGTGGGCTCGAGAGCCTGCTCCTGTTGATCGCGATTCTCAGCGTGAATGTGGCGGTGTTGAACCTGCTCCCCATTCCCATTCTTGACGGCGGCCAGATCCTGATCAACGTGGCGGAGTCGGTGAAGGGGAGCCCGTTCAGTTCGCGCACGCGGGAGTACATCCTGCGCTTTGGTCTCGTGGCCATTCTGCTGATCTTTGCGATGTCCACGTTCAATGACGTGGCGAACGGCGTGAAGGACGTGGTGGCCAAGCTGTTCGGGTGAGGCTATCGAGCGGCGACCTGAAGAACTCTACCACTGCCCTTTACAGGGCCGCCGTGGCTGGCTAAGTTCCACGGCTCAACCAATTTGCAAACGAATAGGGACATGGCTTTCGACAACGCTCCGACGCTCGAGAAGTACAAGACGCACGAGACCGATACCGGCTCCGCACGGGTCCAGGTGGCCCTCCTCACGGAGCGCATCAACTACCTCACTGAGCACTTTCGGGCACACAAAAAGGACCATCATGGCCGCCGTGGGCTGCTGAAGATGGTCGGTACCCGCCGGCGCTTGCTGAACTACATGAAGCGCACCGATATCGACGGATACCGTGCTATCGTTCAGGAACTCGGGCTGCGGTACTAAGCTGGTCAATAGGGCACACGCGCGGGCGCATCTATGCGGCCCGCGCGTTTTGCATTTCATGATGCGCGCGCCGGCATAGGGTCGGCCGCAAGATGAAGAAAACGACAGGATAAAATGCAACGCATTGAAAAGACGTTCGCGGGACGCAAGCTGGTCATCGAGACCGGCCGCATGGCCAAGCAGGCCGCTGGCTCATGCCTCGTCACCTACGGTGACACGATGGTCCTTGCGACCGTCACGGTGAGCGACAACAAGAGTCCGCTCCCATTTTTCCCGCTCACTGTTGAGTACAAGGAAAAGACCTACGCCGCCGGCAAGATTCCGGGCGGCTTCATCAAGCGGGAAGGCCGGCCGAGTGACGGCGAGATCCTGAGCTGCCGGATCATCGACCGCTCCATCCGCCCCCTCTTCCCCGAAGGCTTCCAGAACGAAGTCCAGGTGTTCTGCTACGTCATCTCCGCGGACCAGGAGAATGACGCCGACGTCCTCGCGCTCGTCGCCACGTCGTATGCATTGAACGCCTCCAAGACCCCGTTCGCCGAAGTCCTCGCCGGCGTCCGCGTCGGCCGCGTACAGGGCAACTGGGTGCTCAACCCCACCTTCCAGCAGCTCGAATACAGCGACATGGAACTCGTCGTTGCGGGCACGCAGGAATCCATCATGATGGTCGAGGGCGGTGCCCTCGAGGTGAGCGAAGAAGACGTCGTCGAAGCCATCACGGTGGCCCACGCGGGCATCAAGGAACTCATCGGCTACCAGAACGAGCTGCTCGCCGCATCCCCCAAGGTCGAGAAGCTCGCCTGGGAAAAGGCCGCCATCACCGATGGCCTGGTCGACAAGGTCAAGGCGCTTGCCGACGCAAAAATCAGCGAGGCGCTCAACCAGAAGGACAAGCAGACGCGCGTGCAGGCCGTCGAAAAGGTCAAGCACGAAGTCGCCACCGCCATGGGTGTAGACCTTCCGGACAACGTCCGCGAGATCAAGAACATCCTCGGCGACCTGGAATACACGGCCCTTCGCTCGCAGGTGCTCAGCACCAAGAAGCGCGTCGATGGCCGCGCGACCAACGAAGTCCGCCCCATCTCCATCGACAGCAGCCTGCTGCCGCGTGCACACGGCTCCGCGCTCTTCACGCGCGGGCAGACGCAGGCCCTGGTTGCCGTCACCCTCGGCACCGCAAACGACGCGCAGCGCCTCGACTCCATCGACAGCCCGAGCGAGACCACGCGCACGTTCATGCTGCATTACAATTTCCCGCCATTCTCCACGGGTGAAGTTCGCCCCGTGCGTGGCACGTCGCGTCGCGAGATCGGACACGGCAACCTGGCCGAACGCGCGCTCCAGGGCGTGCTGCCGGACTTCGCCGACTTCCCGTACACGTTGCGCATCGTCTCGGACATCCTCGAGTCCAACGGTTCGAGCTCCATGGCCTCCGTCTGCGGCGGCTCGCTCGCCATGATGGACGCCGGCATTCCTATCCGCGGTGCCGTGGCCGGTGTGGCCATGGGACTGATCAAGGAAGGCAAGAAGTACGCGATCCTCACGGACATCCTCGGCACCGAAGATCATCTCGGCGACATGGACTTCAAGGTCGCAGGCACGAAGGACGGCATCACGTCCATCCAGATGGACATCAAGATCGAAGGCCTCGACCTTCAGATCATGAAGGAAGCGCTGGCGCAGGCAAAGGAAGGCCGCCTGCACATCCTCGGCGAGATGAACAAGGCCCTCGGAACGCATCGTGAAGAGCTGAGTGCCTACGCACCGCGCATCGTCACGCTGAACATCAATCCCGAGAAGATCGGCGACTTGATCGGCCCCAAGGGCAAGACCATCCGCGGCATCCAGGACGAAACGGGCGCCGAGCTCACGGTCGACGACACGGGTCTCGTGACCATCGCTGCCGTTGGCGGCGAGGCAATGCAGCGCGCGCGGCAAATGGTGCAGGCCATCACGGCCGAGCCGGAAATCGGCGCGACGTACGAAGGCACGGTAAAGACCACCACCGCGTTCGGCGCATTCGTCGAGATCATGCCCGGCACGGAAGGATTGGTCCACATCTCCGAGCTGAAGTGGGGCCGCACGGACAAGACGGAAGACGTCGTCAACAAGGGCGATCGTGTTACCGTCAAGCTGCTCGATCGCGATGAGCGTGGGCGGTTGCGCCTCTCCATGAAGGCGCTGGTGCCCAAGCCCGAAGGCATGCCGGACGAGGAGCCGCGTCCGCCGCGCCCGGAAGGTGATCGCCCGCCGCGCGAAGATCGTCCGCGCAGCGGTGGTGGCGGAGGCCGCGGCCGCCGCTAGTGGCACTCGGTGACACGCCGGCGGGAGGATTCCGCCGGACCGTGCTCCCCAATGGACTGACCGTACTCTCGGAGCACATGCCGGGAGTGCGGTCGGTCGCGT